>CAZJNL010000200.1:0-7780 GCA_964546515.1 uncultured Oscillatoria sp. | reverse complement strand
AAGCAGGTGAAAAGCAGCTGGACTGTCCATCGGGGAAAAGACCTAGTTAGAGGATTGTTCTTTGTAGTCAGTGATAAGGAATATTCACGATGACGGAACGCAAGCGAGCCCTAATCACCGGCATTACAGGTCAAGACGGCTCCTACTTGAGCGAGCTGTTGCTAGAGAACGGCTATGAGGTTCACGGGATTATCCGGCGGACTTCGACGTTTAACACCGACCGGATTGACCATATTTATATAGACCCTCACAATGAGGCTGCCCGGCTGTTCCTGCACTACGGTGACTTGACCGATGGCGTCACCCTGCGCCGGATTCTGGAGGAAATCAAGCCGGTAGAGATTTACAACTTGGGCGCTCAATCCCACGTGCGGGTGAGTTTTGACGCACCGGAATATACCGTAGATACGGTGGGGATGGGCACCCTGCGCCTGCTGGAAGCGATTCGGGACTACCAGCAGCGCACCGGCATTCAGGTGCGCTTCTACCAAGCCGGCTCGTCTGAGATGTTTGGCTTGGTGCAGGAGATCCCGCAGAAGGAGACGACGCCGTTTTATCCGCGCAGCCCCTACGCTTGCGCCAAGGTGTACGCCCACTGGCAAACGGTGAACTATCGGGAATCCTACGGACTGTTTGCCTGTAATGGCATACTGTTCAACCACGAATGCGTTACCAGTGACACCCCTGTTTTCATCCGCAAGGACGGGCTGATTGACATTTTGCCTGTTGAGGATGTCGTTCCCCACCGGACAGATGCCAAGCACGGACACCGCTACACCACAGACTTAGCGCCAGAAGACCGGTTTGAGGTGTGGGACGCTAAGGGGTGGGCTGAAGTGACTTGCATGACAGCCACTTGGAATGGCGCGAAGCGCAAGCCGAATAAGGTCGTCCACCGGATTGCTGCCCGGGGAGCAGTATACCACGCCACCAGCGACCATGTGGTTTTTGTCAGCTCTGGGGAGGAAGCTGTTGAAAAGCCAGCCGGTGAGGTGAAAGTTGGGGAATCCCTGGCACTGATTGACCTGCCTCAGCCGACTGAGCAGATTGACATGACCGAAACAGAGGCTTGGCTGCTGGGCATAATCGCTGCAGAGGGCTATGTCAGCGAAGAAGGGAAAGTGCAGGTGACCAACCAAGACTCCGCCTTGCTTGACCGGGTGGCGGCGTCGTGGCGCAAGGTTGCCGGTGGGACATCCTCACGCTATGTTGCTCCCAGCGGTTTTGAGAACGGTGGGGATGTCATCCAACTGCGGCTGAATGGCAATCGCGCCTACGGTCGCTATTTGCGAGATTCTCTGTACACCCGATCGGGTGACAAACGCATTCCCAAACGGGTGCTGAACGCTTGCGAGTGTGAGCGTTTGGCATTTTTAGAGGGATTTCATGCCGGTGACGGTTTGAACAGCACGCCTTGTACATACGAATTTCAGGGCTTCAAGACAGCTTCTGCGGTAATGGCGGCTGGTCTGTACTGGATGGCGCTGACGACGCTCAATCAGCGGGCAATTATTTGCACGGAAGACCGCGAGGGAGGGCTTTACTACCAAATTAATCTCAATTCACCGGCACCGGGGAATAAAGGACAGCACCTGGTCAGACCGTTGGCAGAGGTGGTCAAGGCAGAAACGGTTGATTATAGCGGTTGGCTATTTGACCTAGCAACCACAACCGGCACGTTTCATGCCGGTGTTGGGCAGGGTTGGATACACAATTCTCCGCGTCGCGGCGAGACGTTCGTCACCCGCAAGATTACCCGGGCAATCGCCCGCATTGTCGCCAACAAGCAGAAAAAACTCTACCTGGGCAACCTGGATTCCAAGCGCGACTGGGGGTACGCCAAGGACTATGTGCGGGCGATGTGGCTGATGCTGCAGCAAGAACATCCGGACGATTACGTGATCTCCACCGGCGAAACCTATTCCGTGCGAGAGTTTCTCGATGTGGCGTTCAAGTATGTCAATTTAGACTGGCAGAATTATGTGGAGTTTGACCCGCGCTACCTGCGCCCTGCTGAGGTTGACTTGCTGATCGGGGACTCGACAAAGGCGCGGCAGAAGTTAGGTTGGAAACCCTCCGTCACCTTTGAGGAGTTGGTTGCTTTGATGGTAAAAGCTGACTTAGAAGCGCTAGGGGTGGAGTCTCCCAGCGGTGATTCGATTCCGTCGCTTAAGGATGTGGCTTTTATCCGTCAAGATGTGGGCAGCCGGTTTGACTGAAGTGATACCAATTTTATTTTTGGATGAAACACTTGAGAAATCCTCGTAGGGGCGGTGCCCCTGTGCCCGCCCCTACTATGTGTTTCGCGATTAAATAAAATTGGTATGAGGGACTAATTTAGGCGGGGATGGAAGCAAGACATGACAGCGCTAGATTTAAAAGACAAGCGGATTCTGGTAACAGGTGGGGCTGGTTTCTTGGGCCGGCAGGTAATCGCTCAGCTCTGCCAAGCGGGGGCTGACCGCGAGAAAATTTCAGTGACGCGCTCGCGAGACTGCGATCTGCGGGTAATGGAGAGCTGCCAGCGTGCAGTACAACAGCAAGACGTTGTGATTCACCTCGCCGCCCGCGTCGGGGGCATTGGGCTGAATCGGGAAAAGCCGGCTGATTTATTTTACGACAACTTGATGATGGGGGCGCAACTGATTCACGCCGCCTATCAAGCTGGGGTGGAAAAGTTCGTCTGTGTCGGAACTATCTGCGCCTATCCCAAGTTTACGCCGGTGCCTTTTAAGGAAGAGGATCTGTGGAATGGCTATCCGGAGGAGACAAACGCTCCTTACGGGGTTGCCAAGAAAGCTCTGCTGGTGCAACTCCAGTCTTACCGGCAGCAGTACGGGTTTAATGGCATCTATTTGCTGCCGGTGAATTTGTACGGTCCGGAGGATAATTTTGACCCCAGCAGCTCCCACGTCATCCCTGCCTTAATCCGCAAGGTGCACGAGGCGCAAGTCAGGGGTGAAAAGCAGCTGCCGGTGTGGGGCGATGGCAGCCCTTCGCGGGAGTTTCTCTATGTGGATGATGCGGCGCGGGGGATTGTTATGGCTACTCTTTCGTACAATGACTCCGAGCCGGTGAATTTGGGAACCCATTTTGAAATTACCATCCGGGATTTGGTGGAACTGATCTGCGAACTGATGGGATTTGAGGGTGAGCTGGTTTGGGAAACGGACAAGCCGAACGGACAGCCGCGCCGGTGTTTGGATACGGAACGGGCGAAGAAGGCGTTTGGCTTTACGGCGCAGATGGAGTTCAAGCAGGGGCTGAAGAATACCATTGAGTGGTATCGCCAGCACGCTGAGTGATCAAAAGCCGGTCTGAAAAACCCGGTTTCTTTTAGAAGCCGGGTTTTGTGATTGTTGCGTGTTGCAGCTAGAGATTAGAGCACTAGCCAAATTGGTTAGGACGTTAGACATTCAGGGCAGGTCGAACGCAGTCCCTACGGATATATGTCGTAGGACAGGCGTCTCGCCTGTCCCAATGGGGCAAGCAGGGGATGGCAAATAGGCCACAGGAAGCCCCTGAGTAAAATCGCTTTCTGCTATCTTTTAACTCGCTTACCTTACTCACACATCCCCCTTTCGTTTACCTAAAGTCCACACGAAATATATTTGAAAAAGTCTGGCTATTCTTCTTTGATTTACAACCCCTATCTTAAAATAAAGAGCGGCGCTTTTGAAAAAATAAAATAAGGATATTATAAAACGTTTTTGGTGCCAGTAAACTATTGCCATGTCCTTTAGAGAACTTGCCGTTCCATGAAGGTTGCCGATTGATGTCCTGATATTAAGTCCCCTCTCAAAGTTTTTTGATGCATCCTCAATTTCACCTTTTGCTAGATTAATAAATCCAAGTTGCTCGTAGCTATCAGAGATTCCTCTCTGGTCTTCCAGCTTCTTGTATCCCTCCAGGGAAGCCTTACAATACTGTTCCGCTAAAATATGATTTCCTTCTTGCAGAAAAACATAAGCTAAATGATGATCGATCCAGCCCCCCCTGATTTCTTTATCTATTTCTACTTCTTTAGCTTCAGTTAGATAATTAATTGCTCGCTTGCAGTCGCCCATCCTCCTCATAATAATCCCCTGATGAACTAAGGGCGCAGCTAGCTTGTGAATTAAGCCCTGCTCCTTTCTAATATTTATGACCTCTCTATACAAGTTAATGGCATTTTCAAACCTGTACGCATTCATCTCAGAGTAAGCGATATTTTCTAGAATATCTGCCTTTAATTCTAAAATCTTGTTTAAAGAGAGCGGTGACGGATTGCTCTCTATTAAGCTCTCAATTTTTTTTAATGATTTTGCGAGATTTGTTTGACCTTCTTGATACATGCCTGCTTGAACTTGAGCCATACCTAACCGAGCTGTACATTCTATGTAAGTCTCCGAATTTTCACTAGACTTGGCACATGCTTCTTCAAAGACATGACAAGCGTCTCTCAATTGACCCATAGCAGATAGCGCTCTAGCCTTCAATATGATTGCAGGAGTTAAATCATTGCTTGTATTTGGCAGACAGCCAATAATATCTTCACTAATTTCTAGTACCTTTCTGAAACTGCCTTTGTAGAGGAGATAGTCAGGCAAAGGTAGCCATAAGCTTGCCGTTTGCTGATTTATATCAACAGGTGTTGCCAGAACAAGTAAAATTTGTTTCCATGCCTGTAGTTGACACAGATGGTGCAAGGCTTCTAAGTAGCGGTGCACCTTATCTAAATCGGTTGCATGAGGCGGCGGTTCGTCCTCAACCGTAAGGTAGTACTTTAATGCTATGTAATGAGTGCGTTTGTCAATGGGAATTTTATGAACATCGATGTCCAGGTTGGCAAAAAGCAATTGACCCGGTGTAGTTCCAGTAGCTGTCATGCTGACATTTCCTCACTTTTCAGAGTTGGCAATAGCTTTTTATGGCAATAACTTTTTATGGTGAGCGAGCGCTATACTGCGAACTAAATTGTGCTGTCCGAGAAGGCGCTTATTGTTATGATTAAAGGAAACCTCAACTAAGTAGCGATTAAACAATTCATCTAAAGCTTTCTCTTGCCGTTTCTCGCTACACTCCTGAGATTCTAAAAACTCCAGAAACGCCGCCAACTGCATCAGCCATCCCTCCTTTTGTACTGGAGCGCGATATACTGAAGCCGCACAAAGCAATATATAAGCATCCTTGACCTGCCTTTCCAATCGCTCAAATACAACTTCTAGCCGTTGTCTGTTCACTTGTTCGATCACTTCCCGAGTGAGTTTGTGCAACTGCCAATCATCGTCCGATCCCAAATTTTTTCTGGCATCTGCCTCTGCTTCTGCCAGAGCCGTTTCGACCTCTTCTATCTTACTGCGGACATCATTCCAGTAGGCTCCCACATTCCCCTGGAAAGATTCAAGTATTTCACCGATTATCACCCGCAAAACTAGAGGATGGCCCTTGTATGTTTTTCCAAGCCGCAACAGCAGGGCTCTGTCCGGTGACTCGGATCTGACATCTAAACCCGTTGTCTCGAACAGTGCCACCTGCTCTGATTCGTCCAGTCCATATAATACTTGGCGATGGCAAAAATTTTGGTAGCGGGAGTATGCCAACTTAACCGGCAAATCCTGTGAAGTGACGATTAACCGACTTTTGCAAGATTCTGCTGACAGTAAGCTCAGAAAGAATTTTTCCCACCACTCCTCAGCAAAATCACCCCAGCCATCTTCTTTATTTCCCGTCAGCAGTCTCTCCAGAGAATCAATCAGCACTAGCACCTGACGCTCCCGCAGGTGTTTCAGTAACCTCTGCAACAATCGTTCTGGCTTGTTATCCTCTGGTGGAACTTTCTCTCCCCACTCGTCTAGCCATCTAGCTGCGACACTGGTAAAGTCTCTGGGGTTCTCCTGGTAGTCAAAATTCGCTCTGCGCAACCTGTTGTTCCAGTCTCCCTCTAACCAGTCTTGCAGCTCGACTGCCAGTCTTTCAGCCAGAGCGGTTTTACCTATTCCTGTTAGTCCCAGGATGAGCAAGAGGCGACATGAGCCGCGAACCTTCTCACTCAGTTCTTTGACCAGGTTCTCCCGACCTACCCAAGAAGAGTCATAAGCAGCAAAAAAACTTACAGGCGCAGCAGACGGCTTGGAGAAGGTATGGCCATCCGGAGCGACTGGCTGAGTGATTAAGTTGTCTTGAGGCGGTTGTGGTGGAGCTTCTTCAGCGGGCACGGGCTGTTTGGCCCATTGATCATACGAACAGCCAAGCAACAGCCGGCACAAGCCATCAACAAGCTAAAGCTTGCTGGTGTCTCCTCTGCCATTCAACAAATTTAATACGGCTTGGTCAGATGGTGGGCCACTACCCAGTTGGACACTCCAATGGATCAATAGTTCCCCTGTTCGGGTCCGAGTCTTTCCGGGCTTCTTGTAACGCTTCTCAAACGCTGCGAGTAACTTCAGCCGCAAGGCTGAAGGCACCTGGACTGGGACGTTCCCCCGCTGTGGCTTGTCTGATTCAGGTGGCACACCCATACAGTGTCGGACGGTGACGTGAACGGTGATTTGGGACTTTCAGCAATTATAGCACCTTAGTTGGCTTTTAGTTGGCTTGCGCGGAAATTGGCTTTAAGTTGGCATTTGCAGTACTCTTTGGAGTCCCTATTCAATTTGACCTATCGGTAGAGTCTAGTTGTGGGTTGAGTTAACCCAAGAAATACACATGAAACCAAATAGCGGAGTAACTAGCAATGGCAACCTGGTACGGAATATCCGGTAACGATTACCTAAATTGGACGAAATCTGAATCCCTATATGCCTATGCTGCAGGCGGTAATGATACCTTATGGGGTAATAGTTACAACGATTATCTGAAAGGACAGGACGGCAACGACTCTTTGCTCGGTTGGTCGGGTAACGACTCTTTTTACGGTGAAGCTGGTAAAGATACCCTCAAGGGCGAAGATGGAAATGATTACCTTGATGGTTATTGGGCCGGCTCTACCGGAGACGTTGATTATTTAACAGGTGGTTCCGGAGCCGATACCTTTGTTTTGGGTGATTGGCAGGGAACTGGCTACACAGGTAGCACTAGCTGGGCATACATTACAGACTTTAGTTGGCAACAGGGTGATAAAATCCAAGTCCGTGGAAAGAAAGAAGAGTACAACCTGACGACTCGATATGAGCAGGGTGCGGGCGCTTCCGATAAGCTAGATACCCTGATTTGGAAGGGCAATGATGTACTTGCTGTTGTGGTAGACAAATCAGGTTCAGAGTCCAGCATTTTGCTGGACTTAGATTTCAAGTTCGTGGGCTAGGATCTACTTTGTCTTGAGTATCCAGCGCATCAGGTAGGGGGGCATTGCCCCCCTACTTTCTTTTAGTTTGAGAATTCAGCACTCTCACCCAACCCCTTTCATCCGCGAGATGGCGCTCGCCCAACCTCTAATCCAACAGAACAGCGCTCCCCTCCATTCCCTCACGTCACAGGGAGATGTAACCTAGTTATCGACTAATTCACCCGCAACATGCAAAAAGCACAACTGCGCCGGCATCTCCTCAAAACACGCAAGTCGATACCGGCACCCGAATGGAAGGAAAAAAGCGCTCAACTGTGCGCCCACCTCCAATCCTCACCCCTCTTTACTCGCTCGCAAACAATCCTCGCCTATTTCAGCTTCCGCCAAGAACCCGATCTCAGCCCCCTGTTTGCCGGCAATCGCAAATGGGGATTCCCTCGATGTGTTGACAAATCTCTCTTCTGGCACGGCTGTCAGCCCGGAGAACCCCTGCAAACCGGCCCTTACGGCATT
>CAZJNL010000199.1:0-7784 GCA_964546515.1 uncultured Oscillatoria sp. | reverse complement strand
CAGCCAGTTGGCGATTTCTTCATCAGCCGGTGCGGGCCCGGTTTGTCCGTCGGTGACCAATATGGCGGCGGTGGCTTCCGCTAGGGCTGCCATTGCTTGTTCGCGGATCAGGGGCAGAAATTCGGTGTCGTCGTTAAAGATTAAGCCACCTGTGTCTACCACCACGAATTCCCGGTCGCCCCAGAAGGCTTGCCGGTAGGTGCGGTCGCGCGTCACTCCAGGCTCGTCATGGACGATGGCATCTCGGACGCCGGCGAGCCGGTTGACCAGGGTGGATTTGCCCACGTTGGGGCGTCCGATAATAGCAACAATGGGCAGGGACATATTTCTGTGTTCAGTGCTGCAGAGAGAAAGGTTGACGGAGTGGGTGGGGATTCAGGAGGGAGCATCCTATTTTTGCAAAGATTTTCACCCTCACCCCAGACGCGATAAATCGCCAGACGCGATAAATCGCCAGACGCGATAAATCGCCAGACGCGATAAATCGCATCTCTACAAGAGCGGGACAGGGCCATCACCCCCCGCACCCTTCGCCCTGGTGAGGGGTTGGGGGTGGAGGGGAGTGCAAAAATGGGATGCTGCCAGTTAGGATGAGCCGGCAGTGCGCTCAAGGGTTGCTTTCACCGAGAGTCCTGTTTTTGCTCCGACCTTTTATTATAGCTAAATTTAATGGTAGTCTGGCTAACAGGAATGTTAAATTTTTGATTTGGGATTGGGGGCTGACTGGTCAAACCCGAGCGCGAGCCAGAGTTAAAACTTTTAGCCCCTCAACTTACAATCAATCCCAATCAACCGGATTTTTCTCAAGGATTGGTATTGGGGGTTTATGGAACGGGCGATTTCGTTGCTGGGGCTGGCAGTTTTTGTCGGGCTGTCCTACGCCTTTTCGGTGAACCGGCGGGCTGTGCGGTGGCAGCCGGTGCTGTGGGGGATTGCTTTGCAGCTGATTTTGGCGGTGCTGATTATCAGGACTGATGCCGGTTTTAGGGCGTTTAAGTTCCTGGGCGACGTGATGACGGGTTTTTTGAATTTTTCTGACGCCGGTGCTAAGTTCGTTTTTGGTGACAACTTTAGCGAACACTTCATTGCCTTCAAGGTGCTGCCGACGATTATCTTTTTCTCGGCGTTCATCACCGTGATGTACCACTACGGCATTTTGCAGCAGGCGGTTCGGGGTGTGGCGTGGGTGATGCTGAAGACGATGAAAACATCGGGCGCTGAGACGCTTTCTTGCGCCTCCAATATTTTTTTGGGCCCGACGGAATCGCCCCTGCTGATTAAGCCGTATGTGGCAAGCATGACGCAATCGGAACTGCACTCGGTGATGACAGCGGGATTTGGCACGATTGCCGGTGGGGTGATGGCGGCTTATCTTTCTTTTGGGGTGCCAGCCAGTCACCTGATTGCGGCTTCGGTGATGTCGGCACCGGCATCTATGGCGATTTCAAAGCTGCTTTACCCAGAAACGGAAGAACCGCTGACAGCCGGCAAGATGGATGTTGAAATGAAGACAACCTACAGCAACGCCATCGACGCCGCCGCTGCAGGGGCGTCGGAAGGAATGAGGCTGGCGCTCAATGTTGCCGCAATGCTGATTGCTTTTTTGGGATTGCTGGCGTTTGTGAATGCCCTGCTGGGCTGGGCGGGAGCGCAAGTCGGTTTGCCGCAACTGTCTTTGGAGTGGCTCCTATCGTTTTTGATGGCACCAGTGGCTTGGCTGATGGGCGTTCCTTTGGCTGACTGCGGGCAAGTGGCGATTTTGTTGGGGAAGAAGACAATATTGAATGAGTTTATTGCTTATCTGGATTTAAAGAAGTTGATTGAAGCTCAGGCGATTTCGGAACGGGCTGCAATAATCGCGACTTACGCACTGTGCGGGTTTGCCAATATTGGCTCGATTGGCATTACAATTGGCGGAATTGGCGGGATGGCTCCGGAGCGCCAGCACGATTTGGCGCGGCTGGGTGTGCGAGCAATGGTGGCGGGGGCGCTGGCTAATTTTATGACTGCTTGTATTGCGGGAATGCTGCTGTGAGGAGGGGAGGCCATTTTTGAATTGAACCGCCCCCGCTCTCCGGCGAGTTCTGCGACCGGTGCGGCGGGGCACATGCAGGGCGGGGGATAGGGGAAATGGGGCGCAAAAGCTGATAGGGCCCATCCCAGATTCCGCAGAAAGACGGTCAGCAGGGAAGCGCAAGGAGCCGCACGGCGGAAAGCGCTCAGGCCAATCGAAACCACTTGGGATCCCCGCTGAATTCCCGTGGATTCGTGGCAGATATTATACGCTGTCGATCTGCCTTTTAAGATGTCCGGGTATTGGCGATAAGGCCGCCCCCACCGAATCAGGGTGCTGATTTGACAGATTTGCTGGCAGAAGTGGGGTAGGGCCAATCCTTGGCGTGCCAGAACTGAAATTGACTGCCCGGTTCGCACCTAAAATTTAGCGCATTAAGCCGCCCCTGTTCTTCATCAAACCTTTACAGAAAGTTCACGGAAATTTTATAGAAACTGCACTCCAGGCAGATTATTTTGGTAAAAACTCAGGAAATCACTCAGAAAAGACCAGCGTTAACCGATAATTAAGGGGAGCTCAATGGCGTAATTGCCAGAGCTTTTTCCGGTTGCCATTGATGACAGCATTTTTCCAGTAAGCGCTGGCCAAACAGGCTGCTGATTAGCTACAGCTTCAGCTACTCGTAGTTCTGAGTATTCCTGCGCTGAACATCTGACTGGATACATGTATGAATTACTCGTTGGCTTCCAACCTGGTAAAGAAATCAACTCTGACACTGGCAATGCTGGCCGCCCTCAGTTTGGCCACGACTCAAGCTGCTGAGGCAGGGGCAATTCGGCGGAACTTAACTCCCACCCAGAACACCTTCAGCACGTTACCTGGTAACGACGATGGCAGTACCGGGGAAATTAATATGGGATTTACAGCCAACTTCTTTGGCCAGACTTACAGCTCCCTTTTTGTCAACAACAATGGCAACGTAACGTTTAATGGGCCCTTGTATACATACACGCCCTTCGGCCTCAACAGCACGAATACGCCCATAATCGCGCCGTTCTTCGGTGATGTGGATACCCGCCCTGCGGCTTCAGCGGATGTGACTTACGGGCGAACCACTGTAGACGGTCGCAACGCTTTCGCTGTCAACTGGGACCCTGTTGGCTATTACTACGAGAGCACAGACAAGTTGAACCAGTTCCAACTGGTAATGATCGACCGCTCCGACACGGGGGCGGGCAATTTTGACTTTGAGTTCAACTACGACCAGATCCAGTGGGAGACTGGGACTGCTAGTGGCGGCTCAAATGGTCTCGGTGGCTACTCCGCTCGTGTCGGTTTCTCCCACGGCACTAGCGCCCCAGGGTCATTCTTTGAGTTGGCTGGTTCAGCGGTCAATGGTGCCTTCCTGGATAGCAATCATCAAACTGGTCTGATTTACAATAGCTTAAATAGCTCTGTGGATGGCCGCTATGTATTCTTTGCTCGCAATGGCGCTGTCACCCCCACACCCGTTCCCGAACCCTCTTGTGTGTTGGGTATGTTGGCGTTCGGTGCTTTGGGTGCCGGTTCGCTGCGCAAGAGCAAACAGAAATCTGAAACCTTAGGATAGCCGCCGGCTCTCTGATTGCCTTGTTAATGTCTGGCTGTGTTTTCCTTGGGGAAGCACAGCTATTTTTTTTTCGGGGGAGACAGACATTTCCTTAAATGCAGGTCTTTCCCGCTTGGGGATGGCTGGCTGGGTGTAAGATATCCTCCAGGTTATCCAGAAACAGCAATCATCGCTCTTTTGTCAAGCCTTCTA
Source organism: uncultured Oscillatoria sp. (assembly GCA_964546515.1). Classification (GTDB taxonomy): domain Bacteria; phylum Cyanobacteriota; class Cyanobacteriia; order Cyanobacteriales; family Oscillatoriaceae; genus Oscillatoria. The sequence goes on along the minus strand of CAZJNL010000199.1, from coordinate 3,969 downwards.
TAATTTTCTTAATTTTTTGCGGGGCATCCTTGAGAGGTTCTTGCTTCTCAATACCCAGCACCTCCAGCCGGAAGCTGGCTATTTCATCAAAACTGGTTCCTTCCTCAGCTTTAAAATCCACAGCCTTATCATAAATACTATTTGCTGTCAATACTGGCGCGGGCAAATTTACGCCTCAGGCTTCCAGGAGTTTGACCTGACACTTTTGCCGCAATAAAGACCTCTGGCAGCAGCCTCCCACGCCGCAGGTAACAGTCAGCAACCCCGTCGGGCTACAGTTCCGGAAGTGCCTTCTGCAGAAGATACTGAATCAGCAGAAAAGTGCCGGTGAAAAGTCATAAGAATATCTAGAGGGAGGCTCTGCTGACTGGAAAATGCTTCTCTATCGCTCGCCTGGGAACGAGAGTAAATCTGCGCACCCTGCGGGAAGCCCTTCGGGCTACATCTGCGTTCCTCACCTTTCAATCCCATAACCGAACCGCAACGGACGGATACCACGGCAGCCGGCAAACTGAACGGTTTTTTACACTTCGTTACAATGAAAGCAAGTGGAGAGGCGAAAACAGCCTCTCAAAGATGAAACAAGAGGTGGCCCCAATGAATGGCTTTCGCGTTGGCAATCTGTTTGGCATTCCCCTTTACGTCCATCCGTCCTGGTTCTTTGTCCTGGGGTTGGTGACGTTTAGCTACGGGAGTCAATTAGCGCAGGCGTTTCCCGGACTGGGTGGAGCACTCCCCTGGCTGCTGGGACTGATCGCAGCGCTGCTGCTGTTTGCCTCCGTCTTGGCGCATGAACTGGGACACAGCTTTGTGGCTCTGCGGCAGGGAATTAATGTAAAATCCATCACCCTGTTCCTGTTTGGGGGTCTGGCCCACCTGGAAGAAGAGTCAAAAACGCCCGCAGAGGCGTTCTGGGTGGCCATCGCCGGCCCGCTCGTCAGCTTTGTACTGTTCGGGATCTTCACAGCCATTGGCGTCAGCACCGGCATCTCTGGTGCGCCGGCGGCGATTCTCACACTCCTAGCCTCTATCAACTTGGCGCTGGCGCTGTTCAACCTGATTCCAGGATTGCCCCTCGATGGTGGCAACATCCTCAAAGCAATCGTCTGGAAAATCACCGGCAATCCTTATAAAGGCGTTATGTTTGCCGGTCGGGTAGGCCAGATTTTTGGCTGGCTAGCCATCATCTCCGGGCTGGTTTTCGGTCGGTTCTGGAATGTGTTAATCGGCGGGTTCTTGCTGGCCAATGCCGGTCGCTCCGCCCAGTACGCCACGCTGCAGAACAAGCTAGCCGGTTTAACAGTTGCAGATGCAGTGACGCCCAATATCCCAATTGTTTCAGAGCGTCTTTCTCTGCGGGACTTTGCTAACAATTACATCATTGGCAAACCCAGCCGGCCAAAGTTCTTGGTAACGAACGACTTTGGGCAACTTTCGGGTGCGATTGCAGTCGATGACTTGAAAACCGTCCCGACTAATTTCTGGCCTCACACTCAGGTGCGAGAACTGACGCAGCCGGTGGAACTTTCCACCACAGTCAAACCCCAGCAGTCGCTGCTAGAAGTGGTGGCGTTGCTGGAAACGCAAAAGTTAACTGAGCTGTTGGTGATGAGCGACAATGGCGAGCTGGTGGGACTTGTGGAGAGAGATGAAATTATCCGCCTGCTTCAGGGAGCGCAAGCTAAGCCGGCTTAACGCTATTTTCTGGTAGGGTGCCGTTCCCTTGCGTAACGCACCCTACTTCCTTGCAGATACCGGGAACAACAATAAAAGCTAATTTGTCTAAAAAAACAATTCTGAGAAATCATATCGAGTCCGTTGGCATCCTTGCTGTATTGTAGGGGCGGGTTCACCAACAACCTTTGCTGTCGCACAGATATCTTCTATAAACCCGCCCCTACCACACCTTTCTATATACAAAATTGATGCGCCCGGACATGATATCAGTTCTCTCACACAACCAGCCAAGTAAACAGTCAGGTTGCTAGCCTAAGTTCCTACCTATGTCGTTCAAAAAAATCTCGATGGTTCCCACCGGCGCAGCGCTCGCTTTGACAGCAGTTTTGGGATTTTCCAGCGGAGCTTCCGCACAAAAGATTGATGAGATTTATGTCTTTGGCGACAGCCTTTCCGATGTTGGCAATGTATTAAAAGCTGCAAAAGGGAGCAATCCCCCAACTCCCCCCTACTTTCCCGGACGCTATTCCAATGGCCCAATCTGGGTGGACTATCTCGCCTCTGAGCTGAAATTAACCTCCAATCCAGACACCAACTTCGCCGTTGGTGGCGCGACAACCGGCAATTCCAAGAACGCACCCCCCGGATTGCTGGCGCAGATCGAGCGCTTTACGGCAACCCACTCATCCGCCGATCAGTCGGCTCTCTATATTATATGGGCCGGTGCTAATGATTACCTGGGTGGCGGGACAGATCCAGCTGTGCCGGTCAACAATTTAACCAAGGCGGTGCAGTCTCTGGAAGCAGTTGGCGCTAAAAATATCGTAGTGGTCAACTTGCCGGATTTAGGAAAGCTTCCAGGTACGCGCACGAGTGAGCGCTCCGCCCCTCTCACCCATCTGAGCAAAGCTCATAACTCCCGATTAGCCACAGCTATCAGCAATTTGCGCCAGAATACCGGCCCCGGTATCAAGATAACCTATCTGGACGCCAATGCTATCTTTAATCAAGTCCTCAAGGCTCCTGAAAAATTTGGTTTCAAGAATGTCACCCAGCCCTGCATTAGCCCGGGGAGTATTTGCGATAACCCGAACGAATATTTCTTCTGGGACGGCATCCATCCCACAACCGCCGCCCACAAGCTATTCGTACAATTAACCTTTTCAGCGCTGCAAGCCGGTGCGGAAACTGGCGCTGTTTCTGCCTTTGACTTCACTGTTCCGCTGGGCGTGTTTGTCTTTGGCACTTTAGGAACTGCCGGTTTGATAGTGAAGGGGAAAAAAACCCAATAGTCCAGGCAAGATGCCTGGACTACAGATATAGTACAGACAATCCGTAGGTACTGCGTCTCGCCTGCCCTCAATGTCTGATCTCCTAACCAATTTGGCTAGTGCTATATAAGCAGGTGTGCGCAATCAAGCCTAACAGGGTGGGAGCCAGAAACGGCAGCCAGAAACCGGGTTTCTTTAAGAAACCTGGTTTCTTGGTTTCTTGATGTTCGCGTTTATTTTTGCCCCCCGTGCTGACCGGGGGCGGTGAATGCCATTTGGAGCCTGGGGAGGGAAGCAGTATGCAGTGCTGCCCAATGCCCAAAGATTAGGGGTTAGGGGTTAGGGGTTATGAGAAAAGTTGACAGCCAGCTCAATGCCCCATGCCATGCATGCGTGATGCCATGCATGCGTGATGCCCAATGCCCTCAGTAGCTGTCTTGTCCGGGAACCCCGTCACTTTCAGGCTTTAACAAGTCCTGATTGACAGAGGCGTCGCGGATAGCCTGCCACTGACGGAGGAGTTCAGCACCGCTCAGATCAGTGGATTTGTAGCGAGCAATGGCCAGTTCCAGTTCTTCCAGAGTGCTGAGAACGGGAACAGTTAAGGTAAGTTCTGACATGGGTAAACCTCTCCTTTCAGGACTGAGACCGCAGTAAAACTCTCTGTTAGCTATAGTGCAGTAAAATTTTCCAGATAACTGTATCATATTTAACAAATTCAAAAAAAACTGAGGCGTGCGGACATCAAAAGAAATACCGGAGCTGTAGCGGTTGCTCCTCCCATGCTTTCCTGGGCTGCCGCCAGGGAACAAGGAAACACCTGCCAGAAACCAGGTTTCTTAAAGAAACCTGGTTTCTTGAGAACTTCCAGGATGTTCTGTTTACTTATGTCCGCTTACTTATAGCAGTTTTCACTTGTGTGGATCGCGGGTTGATCCCCCCAACCCCCCATAAAAAAGGGGGCTAAAAACTTACCCCCCCCGTTTTTTGGACCCCCCCCCCCCCCCCCCCAACCAACCCG
>CAZJNL010000198.1:0-7808 GCA_964546515.1 uncultured Oscillatoria sp. | reverse complement strand
CCCCCCCTTTCCTTGGCGCTCCTTCACGGGGGCGGTTTAAAGTATTACCTCACCCCACTTGAGCTGAGCCACACATGAAACGAATTTTGCAAATCATAATTCTAGTTTTACTGTTCTTGGCGATTGCTCAAGCCTTACCGGCACTCGCCCAAACCGCTGACATCACCCTATTACAGTTCAACGATGTCTACGAAATCACCCCCGTTGCCGGTGGCAAAAGCGGCGGACTGGCTCGCGCAAGCCACCCTGCGCAAGCAACTCCTGCAGAAAAATACCCGCACCTACACCATCCTCGCCGGCGACTTCTTGAGCCCCTCCGCCTTGGGAACCGCCAAAGTTAATGGCGAGCCGATCGCCGGTCAGCAAATCGTTGCCGTGTTAAATGTAATGGGGCTGGACTACGCGACCTTTGGCAATCACGAGTTTGACCTGACAGAAGATCAGTTTAAGGCGCGACTCAAAGAATGCCGGTTTAAATTGTTTTCCAGTAACGTATTCGACGCCGCAGGCAAGCTGTTTCAAGGCATCCCCCCCTATGAGATAATTACCGTCAAGGGCAATAGCGGCTCTCAGGTGAGAATCGGATTAATTGGCGTCACCATTGACAGCAACCCCGCCAGCTACGTCAGCTATCGCGATCCGATTGAGACGGCGCGAGAACAGGTGCGATCGCTCAAAGGCAAGGCAGATATCCTGGTGGCGGTGACTCACCTGAATTTAGCGCAAGACCAAAAGTTGGCTGAAACTGTGCCAGAAATTGATTTAATTTTGGGGGGTCACGAACACGAAAACATCCAGCAGTGGCGGGGAAGCGACTTTACTCCGCTGTTTAAAGCGGATGCCAATGTCCGCACAGTGTACATTCACAATCTGCGCTACGACTCAAAAACCCGCCGCCTGCAAGTGGAATCCCGCATCCAGCCGCTCACGGATGAAATTCCCCCAGACTCGCAAACTGACAACGTGGTAAAAGAATGGCAGGATCGGGGTTTTCAGGCATTTCGCGCCAGTGGTTTCGCTCCCGAACAGGTGGTGGCAACAACCAGTGTAGCGCTCGACGGTTTGGAAGCGAGCGTGCGCAACCGGCCCACCCTGCTGACGGAGTTAATTGCTCTGGGAATGTTGCGGGAAGTAAAAGATGCCGATTTGGCAATTTTTAATGGGGGTGCGATTCGGATTGATGACGTGATTCCGCCTGGATCTGTCACGCAGTATGATATAATTAGGATTCTGCCGTTTGGGGGTAAAGTTCTGTCTGTGGCGATCGAGGGCGAGCTGCTCAAACGGGTGCTGGATCGGGGAATGGCAAACCGGGGCACTGGCGGCTATCTCCAGACAGCAAATGTCAGCAAAAGTCCAGACAGCACCAGCTGGCTGATTGCCGGTCAGCCTCTCGATGAGAGCCGGCACTACCGCGTGGCTGTCAGTGAGTTCTTAGTCAGCGGGAAGGAAATCGGGCTGGATTTCCTGACTTTGAAGCAAGCGGGCGTCCAGCTGCTTGAAGAGAAGCGCGACATCCGCTTTGCTTTGATTTCGCAGCTGAAAGCGCAAAACGTTTCCCTTTCCCCCGCACTTTAGCCGCCCAATTGGCCGGTCGCTAGCTGCAGGCGATCCAATATAGCGGTTCTAAATGATTTGTGAAACCCTCTCTCTTTTCTTTCCTTGGCGTTCCTTCACGGGGGCGGTTTATTTAAACAATAATTTTCACACCTCAAGAACGAACCGCTATAGTGATAGCCATCCCTAAAAAACTCTCTTCTTCTCCTCCCTCTGCGTCCTTGGCGTTCCTGCGGTTAATCATAGGAACAGGAGAACTTATTAAATAAGTAATTAAACGAATTCCATAGGATTAATTGTATGGGCCCGAGGCCGTATAGCTAGGGGGCAAAGAGCTGACGGTTGGCTTTTGCAAAATGCTGAGATAAATTACGGTTGATTAATTTTTTTTAGCCCGGTGCGGCAGCGGCAACAGAGAGAATCGTGCAGAGCGGGTGAGGGGGAGAGAAATAAATCACCGGCAGTAGCGACAGGAGAGAAGGTGGAAAAGAAACGCCGCACTCAGGGGAGCCGGTGTTAAGGTTAAGCAGGCAGATGTATCTCTGGGCTGCCAGTAGGGAGCAAGACCGCAAACGCCATCTGGGCAGCTTGGGGGAAGCCGCGAGAGCGGCTGCACCGGCGTGCGGAAAGCGGTTGCGGGCGTGGGAGAGCGATTAGGCGTTAGCCAATTCTGGCTGCGTACCGGCATCGGGCGCGTCGGTTGCAGGTGGCTGCGGTTGGGACTCAGCCGGCTGGTGCTCACCGGCAGGCACGCCGTTTTCGTCGAGACCGTAGAGGGAGTTGTACATTTTAACGTACTCGCGGGCGGATTTCGTCCAGCTGAAGTCCTGGCTCATGCCCCGCTTTTGCAGCTCCCGCCACTGCGGCTTGAAGCGGTAGGCTTCCCAAGCGCGAATCATGGAGGTGAACAGGTCGAGGGGCTCGTAGCGGTCGAAGCAGTAGCCGGTGCCGGTGTCGTTCATGGGATCGTAGTGGGAGACGGTATCCACCAAGCCGCCGGTGCGGCGAACAATCGGCACGCAGCCGTAGCGCAGGGCCATCATTTGGGAGATGCCGCAAGGCTCAAACCGGCTGGGCATCAGGAAAGCGTCAGTGCCGGCGTAGATGCGGCGGGAGAGGGCGTCGCTTTGCAGGATGTAGGCTGACATCCGCCCCCGGTAACGGGAGGCAATCTGCCACATTTGGTTTTCGTAGTAGGGATCGCCCAAGCCCAGCAGAATGAATTGAGCGTCGGTATAGGCCATGAAGCGGTCTAGTATTTGAATCACCATGTCGATACCTTTCTGCTCGACGAGGCGAGTCACCATGCCAACCAAAAAGGCATTGGCGTTGACTTCCAAGCCCACTTCTTCTTGCAGGGAGACTTTGTTGGCGCGGCGCAAGTCCAGGGTGTCAGCGGTGAAGTTTTGACAGAGGTATCTGTCAGTGGCGGGGTTGTAGCTGTCGGTGTCGATGCCGTTGAGGATGCCCCTTAACTTGCCGCTGATAAAGGAGAGCAAGCCTTCGAGTTGTTCGCCGTAGGCGGGCGTTTTGATTTGCTCGGCATAGGTGGGGGAGACGGTGTTGACCAGATCGGCAAAGTGAATGGCAGCTGCCATCGTGTTGTGACCCTGCATGTACCAGGGGCACCAAGCGAACTGCTCCAAGCGCCAGCGCCACGGGCCCTGATAGGCCAGGTTGTGGATGGTGAACACAGTTTTGATGTCGGGATCTTGGTGCATCCACACCGGGATCATGCCTGTGTGCCAGTCGTGGCAGTGGATAATGTCCGGCTTCCAGTAGTTCCAGGCAAACTCAGCTGCGCCGTTGGCGAACAAGGTGAACCGCCAGTCTTCGTCTTCCCCGTAGTAGACGCGCCGGGGCGTGAAGCTGGGATGGCCTAACAGGTAGAGCGGCACGTCGGTGTTGGGGAACAGGGTTTCGTAAACCGCAAACTTCTGGTACATGGCATTTCCCGACCAGATCGGCTCTTTGGGAATGTCGATTTTGTCGGGAAGAAAGCCGTAGTAGGGCATGAAGACGCGAACGTCGTGGCCCATTTTTCGCAGGAATTTGGGCAGAGCGCCGACGACATCCCCCATACCGCCAACTTTGGCCAGAGGAGATGCTTCTGCGGCAACAAATAAAATTCGCATGATTCGGTTTCGGGTTCCCTGAGTTTATGGGTGAGCGAGACGGTTTAAAATTTTGTTAAGCCCATCATACCTGTAGGGGTGCACTGCCGTGCGACTGAACGAGCGCGACAGGTGCGGTCGAGACAGCCGGCGCTGGCGGGCCCGCCTGACGCCACCCCTTGCGGGCACCGGCTACTTTTGCTCTGGGTGAGCCGACTCTGGCGAGCTGGCACCGAGCTGGTTAATAGCAGCAATCAGCTGGTACAAGCGCCCCAAGTCTCGCTGGTTGAAGTGCAAAACCAGGCGGGGCAAATCAGCGGTTTCATCACCGTTTTCTTCGGGTAAAGCCTGACTTTTTTCAATCCGCCCCTTGACGAGGATGTCGCTGAAATTCTCGTTCAAGTCAGCGACAGCCGTGTCTGAAATTTCTGTCTTGAGGCGGATGACAAATTTGTTTTTAACGTAGCGGCTGGAGTGGTAGACGCGATAGAAACTTTTGATGGCGGCGCACGCCACCTCTAAGTTGTCCGCGATCGTGTATAAATTGGTATCGTCTGGACTAATCAGCCCGCGCCGCACCAGCTGTTTGTGAATGAAGGCATTCCAGTCGTGCCAGTAGTCCCCACCGGGGGTGTCAATTAAAATCACCGGCACTGGGCCAAATCTGCCGGTTTGGCTCAAGGTAATGCACTCAAAGGCTTCGTCGAGGGTGCCAAACCCGCCGGGGAACAGAGCCACAGCGTCACTTTCCCGCAGGAAGAACAGCTTGCGGATAAAGAAATACTTAAAGTTAATCAGCTTGCTCGAACCGGCGATAAAAGGGTTGGCTCCCTGCTCGAAGGGCAGATGGATATTCAACCCAAAAGAGCGACCGGCACCTGCTCCTTCGTTTCCGGCTTGCATGATTCCCCCACCCGCGCCGGTCATCACCACGAATCCCTGCTCGGTGACGCCGCGAGCGAAATCAACCGCCATCCGGTATTCCGGGCTGTCTGGCGAGATGCGAGCCGAGCCAAAGATGGTGATTTTGCGAACGTGCCGGTAGGGATAAAAGACCTGGAACCCTCGCTCCATATCTTCCAGGCAAGCCGTGAGAATTTTCCAGTCCAGACGGTCGATTTCCTCACCGGCAAGACGCACGATTGCCGTCAGCGCTCGCTCAATAAACTTGCTGTATTTCGCCTCAGGCAGCTGGTCGATTAATTCAACTATGTCGGCATGAAGCGACTCATTCTGCTGGAAAAAGGGGGAGGATATGGGAGCCATGAATGCTTTGGAAATGGCGGTAAATCTATTCTACCCAGACTCAGGCGCTCGGTCGCTCGCTGCCGCCACAGTTTGTGCTGCCAGTAGGGGCGGGTTCACCTGTAAACCCGCCCCTACTAGGGCCAAGCGCACCGAAACCAACCGGGTTTCTCTGGCGGGCCCTGCAATTAGGATGAAGCGCTGCCTAGGGCCAACCCGGTTTCTGCCTCAGTCCTGTGAGCTTGTTATATCAACTCTGGTGAATTGCCCGCCATTAATTTTTCTCCCCCTCTCCCCTCAACCCCCTCAATCCTAATTGCGGTTAATCAATCGGACACGCCGAGCGGGCCAAACAAACATAACTTCCCCACCCTAGCTTGCGCCAGAGCGGGGTGACTCACAATCCGCTTAAAGCCGAGCGTGGCTCTCAGCTTACAAATCCGCCATATCCGCCTGCCATTCCCGGACTGCGGCCCGGGAACGCGGGTCAAACAGTTTTCAGGTTCGTGGGCGTTGTGGCTGACGGCGCTTAGATATGTTTTTCTATGGTAGTCGCCAGTGTGGTTTTGGGAACTGCGCCAACCACCATATCAACCCGCTGCCCCGCTTTAAAAATCATCAGCGTGGGAATGCTGCGGATGCCATACCGGCTTGCGACCTGGGGATTCTCGTCTGTATTGACTTTGACCACCTTCACCTGCCCCTCGTACTGAGTGGCGATTTCATCCACGACAGGAGCGACCATCCGGCACGGACCGCACCAGGGGGCCCAAAAATCGACTAAAACCGGCACTGCACTCTCGATCACTTCTTGCTCAAACGTGGCGTCTGTAACTTGTGCGGCTGCTGACATGCGTGACAAGCCCTCTCTACGTTGTCTTTTAGGATAGCCATTGTAGCATTCTTGCCAGCCTAAGGCTGCTGCCAAAGGAAATTAGAATGTCTATTCTTAAGGAACCGCCCGAACAGAGTCCGGGCGGAGTGTGGTGTGAGGAGTGAACGGAAACATGCGTCTCCGCTTCTTTTCTATTGTAAACTACTGACTCCCCTGATGCCCTCATCAGGCGGGAAAATTTTCCCTTTTTCTGAAGGTGGGAGGATCTCTACTTACCCATACCCAGTTGCTGGGCTTTCTGGTAGACTTTGCCTTCCGTTAGCAGCGAGGGAGCGATCACAACCTCAACTTGCTGCATTTCCCCGATATCCTTGGCTCCTAAGGTTCCCATACTGGTTTTGAGAGCGCCCAGTAGGTTGTGGGTGCCGTCATCGAGCTGTGCGGGCCCGCGCAGGATTTGCTCCAGGGTGCCGGTGGTGCCGACGCGAATGCGCGTGCCCCGAGGCAGAACAGGGCTGGGGGTGGCCATGCCCCAGTGATAGCCGCGTCCGGGCGCTTCTGCAGCTCGGGCAAAGGGTGAGCCAATCATCACGCCGTCGGCACCGCATGCTAGGCACTTACAGATGTCGCCGCCGGTGATTAACCCGCCGTCGGCAATCACTGGCACATAGCTGCCGGTTTGGCGGTAATAGTCATCGCGGGCGGCGGCGCAGTCAGCCACAGCGGTTGCTTGGGGGACGCCGACACCCAAAACGCCGCGAGAGGTGCAAGCCGCACCGGGCCCGATGCCCACCAGCACGCCGGCAGCACCGGCTTTCATCAAGTTGAGGGCGACTTCGTAAGTGACGCAATTGCCCAAAATCACCGGCACCGGCATTTCTTGGCAGAATTTCTCTAAATCGAGGGGCGTCACCGACTCGGGAGACAGGTGCGCTGTTGAAACCACAGTCCCCTGCACGAAAAATAAATCCGCACCGGCACTAGCGACAGCTTTGCCATATTTGGTTGCCCCTGCCGGTGTGGCGCTCACTGCGGCAATCCCACCCCCGAGCTTAATTTCTTGAATCCGCTGCTCGATTAGTTCTGGTTTAATTGGCTCGGCGTACAGCTGCTGCATCAGGGTGACAAATTCGTCTTTTCCCACAGACGCGATCCGATCTAGCACCGGCTCTGGGTCAGCGTAGCGCGTTTGAATGCCTTCTAAGTTGAGCACGCCCAGCGCCCCCAGTTGAGACAGCCGCACTGCCATGCGCACATCTACCACCCCGTCCATTGCGCTAGCAATGATCGGGATTTCCCGCTCAATGCCCCCAATGCGCCAGCGGGTGTCTGCCAAACTCGGATCGAGGGTCCTAGTCCCAGGGACTAGGGCGATTTCATCAATTCCATAAGCTCGGCGAGCTGTCTTGCCCCGCCCAATTTGAATATCCACTCTGACTGGTTCCCAAGACTATATCTAAGCTAGGGTATCAAATTTTGCGGTCAAATTTCTGTTAAGCCTGTCAGGTATTTTCCAGAGCGGGATGCCTGGGTGGTGAGCGCTCACCACCTAAACAGCTAAAGATAGGTCAAGAGAGCGGGCAGGCCGGCTTTTGGAGGCGATGTCGGTGAGAGGGGAGTTTCCCGCGCTCGGGAGTCAGCCGGAAGTCTGAAAAGTAAAGCCGGTGTCGCGAGGGACGCCGGTGGCTTCTGCGGTCGCGAGCGTTGGCCAGCTTTCGTTGGCTGAAGTCAAACCTAACAACCCCCCAACCCCCTTTCTAGGGAAGGGGGAGAAATTCCTCGGTCAGGGGGGAGAGGTTACGATCAAAAGTGAGGTAACACCGGCAGAGCGACATGTGTCACAATGTCAGAGGAGGAAATTAATATGCCAGAAAAGCAACAAAAGCGCTACTGCACCAGAGAAGAATATTTGGCCCTTGAGTCAAAGGCCGAGTACAAAAGCGAATACCATGATGGCGAGATAGTCCCGCTAGACCGGGAGGAGAATGATATGCCGGTACAGACAGAAAAACGCTACTGCACTCGTACGATATCGAGGTCAGGGTACCTTGTTGACA
>CAZJNL010000197.1:0-7839 GCA_964546515.1 uncultured Oscillatoria sp. | reverse complement strand
TTGAACGACGGAATTGCCGCACTGCTATTAATGCTGGTTTTTGCACTCAGGCCGAGGTTGGCTTGTCTAAACTCGTACCAATCAAGTCGGAGAGTTTATAGTTGCACTTGTCCAGTTCGGGGTGGGTCAGCCGCCCGTCACTTATTCCCCCTTGGGCAGTGGTTAAACCTTTCAGGGATGCCTTAAAATCTCCGGGAATTTTAGTGGGGTTAGCGCCGTTGTTCGTCAGCTCCAGTTGCCAGAAACCCAGATTGGCTTGGCCCGGAAAATTATTGGCTAAGCTGACTTCAGTGTTGAGTGTTAGTGTTTAGCCGCCGGTGTAGGTGGCCAGGCCGCCAGAATTTAACGTTAATTCCGGGGTGCCGGTGACGTTCACCGCTTTGTCAAAGGTAACGGCGAGCGGGATAACCGTACCGACGCTGTAGGTGCCATCTGCCAGGGTCGAGTTAAGGCCGGTGATGCCGGGAGCGGTGGTATCAATGATGATATTCTTATTCGCTCCCAGGGAGGAAGCCGCACCGGCAGCAGGTAGTTTCAATTGACCCAGTGCTTTTTTCTAATTCCCAGTCGCCGCCTAGTGCTGTATTCCCCGTCTTGTCGGTGGAAGCTGCAACATCCGCACCCACAAGCAGGCTCAGGCGCTCGATAAAGGTCATTCCTGTCTCGCCGGCAGCAACGTCGCAGTCATAGAGGAGAATATCCGCATTTTCTGTCAAGGCGCTCCGCCACTGCTGCAACAGATAGCCGGTCGAGGGTGTCGCTATTGAGTATTGCATTTCCCAGCCGCACGCTGCCGGCATTGCCGTGCAAAATGATATGTACCGCTTCAATGCCGATTTGATTCGCCAGAGCTTCGGCAATCTGCTCTATGCCGTTGCGCCAAGCATCTAAAATAACAATTTCAGCGTCCTTCGCTGTCCCTTGGATGAGGCTTTGATAGTTCTCTACAGAAGCGTCTACGAAAATAATTTGCTTGTTCACGGTAAATGTTCAGAGCCTTGCTAAAACTTTAAATCAATTAAGCGCACCCACTGGCAAAACGCCACCTGTCGCATCTTTACACATATCTAATCCCGTTTGGCCACACCCTGGTTTGAGGAAAGTCGCTGTGCGTTTCTTGCTAATCGCTAACAAGTAGCCAAGCCGGACTCCCTAGTCTCTAGGCTGCCAGACTATAATGTTTCCCTTTCTTTTGTCAAGCTGAGACTCAAAACTTTTTCAGATCGTCTGGTTTACCCGCCCACTTTACCACACCATTCTTTCCCCTGTCAATAGTTATCTATCGCCCGCTATGAGCGCGAAATAACGCCCACTTTAGTCCGGGGACTCCAGACTATAATGTTTCCCTTTCTTTTGTCAAGCTGAGACTCAAAACTTTTTCGTATCGTCTGGTTTCACCACCCACTTTACAACACCCGTCCTCACCCTGTCAATAGCTATCTCTCGCCCTCTAGGAGCGCGAAATCCCGCCTACTTGTCTCACCGCTGTGCCGGGGGCCAAATCCCGCCCACCGGCTTCCCGCTGACACCTTTTTTATCCGGCCACACCCCTACCTCCTGATCAGATATTACTTTTTTATCACGGACTGCCTTCATTAATAATAGACGCTCGTCTCGCCCCGTAACCATCTCGCTTTAGCCGGTGTGTGCTGTCACCTCCGGTAGCCTCTTTTTGCAGGGGTAAATTCGCAGCGCTGGGCGCAGTTACCGCGCTCCTGCAAGCCCGCTTTTTTGGCAGGCTGCACTCATACTTCCGGCTTCGATATTATATACCCCAATAGGGCCTCAGGCGGAGCGTCTGTGACGATCGCCTGTGAAACTATCCCTCTAGGATAGGGTAAGATTATTGTCCCACAAGAGACAAATTTACAAAATTAGATGCACCTGTTTGGCGTCAGGGGTCCCTGAGGGTCAATTTTAATATTATTCCTTGATAGCCTTTGCCCCACCTTATGTCAAGAGGTAGTCAAATAATAATTCTCCTTCTCTTATAAAGTTGGGGAGGAGCCGCCTTTTGTCAAGTCCCGCCCCCAAGCACCCTCAAACTCCAGCATTGCCGCTTTCACCAGGCATAAATGCCGGCAGTCGCACAGCAGAAATGCCGCCGGTGAAATTGCTTTACAGTTCGGCCAAGGTCAAATTTGGCCGGCTGCGAAACATGGCCCCCCAGGTGAGGGCTAATGTCCCAAGCTTGCCTTATCTAACCCGACCGCTGCAAAAATTAATATTTTTTTAGGTTAGCTCCCCCTCAATGTAACGTCAAGAGTAGATATGTAAAGTTTCTGTAAAGGACAGCCGGCGGTTTAAAGAAAATGTAAAGCTGAGGCGGTCAGCTGCGGGACAGACTTCTCCCCCTTTTTAGGGCTGGGTGAGGTCGGGTAGCGTCCCGCTTTCAGTGGGCAGCCAAAGGGGCTAATTTAGCTAAATAAATCCGGTTAATTGCTTTTAATAACTGTTTAGATACAGCCCCATTAAATGTACAGTAATGGTGAGGTTAAGTGTGCGCTAATAGACCGGATATTATCAAGTGGCCAGGATGCGATTCGGCCCTAGACCGGCTCTCTCCTGTCCCGCCAATTTCATCCCGGTATAATTAGTTACAATAAAAGCTGCCGGTGGGGAACAGGGTATGGGGCGTTTAGGATTTTGGAGGTTGTATCCCATCGAAGGAAAATCCAACATCTTGGCAACCCCATTCCTCCCCCGACCCCCAACTGGCCACTCGGAATAAGATCGCAAATATTCAAACGAACATTACAATTATTCGTCTTTTTTGCGCTCCGCCAGCAGCTGTTTCACCCGCGCTTGCACTTGGGCGTGCTTGGTTACTCCCTCGTAGGCGTAGCGGTTGTAGCCGCTGCGCTGAATCAGCTTTTGCAGGTAGCTAATCCGCTCGTTTGTGGCGGGGTGAGTTGAGAAGAAACTCGCGAAGGAGCTCCCCCCTCCTTTTTGCTCTTTGAGCGTTACCATCAAGTTGTGCAAGCCATCGGCGGCGTAACCGGCGGCGACTAGCATGCGAGTGCCCAGGAGATCCGCCTGACGCTCCTGATCTCGGCTGTAGTCTAGCATGACTAAATCGGTGAGGGGTCCGCCGAAGGGGATATATTGTGTGAGGTTGGCGAGTAAGGAACCTTCGGTTAGTTGCTGAAAGGCGTGAGAAAGAACTGCATGGGCTAATTCGTGGCTGAGCAAGCCGGCAAGTTCTGCCTCTGAGCCGGTGTGCAGAATTGCTCCAGCATTGACAAACACTTTGCCTCCGGGTAGGGCAAAGGCGTTCAAGTCTTCGTCGAGGACAACATAGAACTCGTACTCAAAGTTTCGCCCGCTCAGTTTGGCTAATTTCTCCCCCAGGTCTTTGACATAGCCGGTGACTGCTTCATCTTCGACGAGTTTGAGCTGGCGCTTTGCGGAAGCAGCCACTCGCTCTCCTAAGGCGGTTTCCCCTTGCATGAGCAAGGCGGCGGTTTGCACTGCGGAAAAGGCTCCCAGGGGACTGCCGGTGATAACCAAGCCTAAAACGCCTGTAATCCCACCGGCAATGGCGTTGCCGGTTAATTTCTTCCGCAGCTGGGAGCGAAAGCGTTCCTGGTTCTTATCTGCTAGCTGGGTAAATTCCGCCGCTTGCGGGTGTTCGGGGTTGAGCAGGGCAAATTGCCGAGCCGCTACGGAGGCTTCCAGCCACTGCTCGCTATTGCCAAGCTCTTCAATGCTGGCTTTGAGCAAATCCGGTTGGTTGGGATACATCGCCGTCGCTCGCTCCAGGATGCTCAAGGCGCTGTCTTCTCCGTTATACTGTTCGACAGCTTGAGCGTAGAGCAACTGTCCGGGAATGAATTCGGGATGGCGCTCTACTAGCAGTTTCAGCGGGATGAGGATTCGGGTTGCCAACCCCAGATCCCAGCCTGCTTGCGCTTCCTGCCAGTAGACTTTTCCTGCAGGAGAGAGTTTCTCTGGATCTGAGAAGGGTGCTGGGAGTTTGTCTGTTTCGCTTTGCTGTGACTCTTGGGGAAAGGGGGGTTTGACTTGCCGGTACAGTTTCTGTGCTGCGGCGACATCTCCCGCCAGATAGAGTTTGTCTGCTTCGGCGAGTTTTTGCCGGCGTTCGGAAAGCGCCTGGGTTTCTGGGGGGGGTTGGGTGGCTGCACCGGCAGGAGCAGGCGGTGTGGCTGCCGGTTCTGCTAGAATCTGGGGAGTTGGCTGCAGCAGCACTAGGCGGAGGGCGATGAGGGAATGCCAAATGGGTTTCATAGCGGCTGGGTTATCTTTTTAGTTCTAGTGTACCGGCGCGGGAAAGAAACCTGGTTTGGGCCACGTAAAAACCGCTGATATCATGTCCGGTAGCATCGATTGTGTTTACTACCGGGCGCAAAGAACCTGCAATTATCGAGGGACCGAGTTCCTTTGCTCCCCTGGGACCGAGATCTCCCGTTCCCTACTATTTAAGAACGAAGTTGTCGGACATGATATGATTTTTCTGCGCCCGCTTCTTGAGGCGTTTGGCCCGCAGCGCCCCCGATGAGCCGGAGGTAATATTTTGTAATATTTTGGCTCTGGCAATTTGAGCTATATTGATTAAAGATTGCCAACGCAAATCTTGTGGAGAGAAAAGGAAAAGGCTATGAGGAAAGACCAGTCCACCGAAAAGTTGGGGGAGCGAGTTCTGGATTTGCTCCATGAAAATCGGAATGAGGAAGCCCTCGCCTGCTGCGTTCAAATATTAGCCAAGGAGCCAAAGAACTCTGACGCCTGGATGGGGCGCTTTTTGGCGCTAGTCAGGATCAGCCGGTGCGAGGAGGCGATGTACTCTCACAGGAAAGCGATGGAATACATGACGCCTGAGGAGCGGGAAATGTGCGCTGAAGCGCTCGCCGAGAAGGCAGATACAATTGTGACGGCTTTTGAGGATAAAGTGGATGAACTGGAGCTGCAGCAAGAGAAAATTGGATTCAATTCGGAGTCTGAGCGGCGCGAGTATTATCAGGAAGGGGAAAGAATGGTCAAAGAGGTGAAGGAAACTGTGGCGGACCACAAGAGGAGGTTTCCGAATCAGGGGGGGCGTTCTAAGAAGAAGCGCGGTATCTCCTGATAGCAAGCCTGCGGGTTGCGATCCAACCGCCCCTATCCAGGTGTCAGGTACTCCTCGTTCGGGAAGCAAGCAGACTTATAACTGCGGTTTCAGCTAGGGCGCGTGCCGGTGCTGGCCTTTGGCCCGCCGGGGGAAATCGCCCGCCGACGCACCCCCTGCCCCCACACGCGCCGGCGGGCCCGACAACCCTTGCGGTTCTGGGATTTTTCCAATTTGCCGGCATGTGCTTGACAGGCTGCCGGCTGCTGTGCTATAGTGGTAGCACAGGCAAAAATAAATTCAGAAGGCGGTTGGCACAACTGGCAAGAATCTTAGAAGCCCCTCAAAAGCCTATAAAAGCTTTTGAGCGGGTGACGCAAAACTGATATAAGCAGTCAGGCGACCAAGGAAACAATTATAAAACCTCCCACGCCCTCTGACTCAGTAAAGCAAGGAAACGGGACTGCTAATGCTTTAGATACAGGTGCTGGTTAGATTGAAGGAGACAGGGTAGCATGAAAACTCGTTGGAATTGGCAAACACTGGTAAGCGCCGGCTGGCTCAACCGGCTGATTGGCAAGACAGAGATTGCTAAGGTGATTAAGGTGGGGGTGAATAAAATTATGGGCTGGCGCGAATATAAGGGGCGGTTGCTCGTCTCGATTAGCGGTAAAGGCGGCAGGTTTGTGGGCTACTGGCAGTTTGAGATAACGGTTAAGCTGCAGGTAAAGGCGATCGGCGAGATTACCGATGAGGAAACCTGGAAAACGGTGCGATCGGGGATGCAGGAGGGGCTGAAGCGCTACCGGCACAGCGCATGGGCGCAAGTAGCGATTGAGCACGCGATTGAGCGCAGAGATGGATATTTTGCCAGGAAGCGGATGTGTCGCCGGTGGGCGGACGGGTTTATTCAAACGATTCAGCGGTGCTTCGACCGCAAATCTTTGGGGGCGGTGAGTCAGTCGTTTAAGGAGCAGCGCCGGCTCTTCGAGCGGGAATTCCCGGAAGAGGTTGAGCGGGTGGTGGCTGTCAAGAGGGAACAGTGGGCAGCTCTGCGGCACGCTATCGTTATATAGTAAGATGCTGAGCCGCGAATCCGTGAAGGGGGACACCCCACATTCGACCGTGCACGCCTCTTATATCATCTCCAGTCAATTCCCCGTAACTAATTTTCCATCCCTCTTCGTCCTTGTTCTTGGCGTCCTTGGCGTCAATGCGGTTGATTATTAACCTATCAATTCGCCAACAGCATCACAGTAATTGCGGCGCGTGGTGGGGTTGCACCGGCTGTACAGGCTTTCGCCCACCGGCACTCTGCCATCAGTACACCCACAAATAAGCAATCGCCAAAGTAACCAAAGTCAGCGGTAAGCCAAACCGCAAATGCTCGCGGAAAGACAGCAAGTAACCCTGTCGCGTCACCGCCTCAGCAACAATCAAATTCGCCACCGAACCCAGCAGCGTCAGATTGCCGGCGAGGGTAGACGCCGCCGCCAGCAGCAGCCAAGCTTGCGTGTCGCCCGGTGGGATAAGCGGCTGCAAAACCAGCACCGCCGGCACGTTGGATATCAAATTCGACAGCAGCACTGTCACCCCCAGCAGCCCGGCGGGCGTGCCGGTGAAACCTGCGAACCCCCGCAGCAATCCCAGTCGCTCAGTCGCTTCGGTAATGACGAACAAGCAGGCAAACATCACCAGCAGGTTCCAATCCACCGCCGCCAAAAGCCGCTGCGCCTTCACCCGCCGGCTCAGCAGCAGCAAACTGGCGGCAACCCAGGCGGATTCCGCCAGGGGTGCGCCGGCTAAAAACGCCACCAGCAGCCCGCCGGTGACAGCAAGGCTTTTCAGCAGCAGGGGTTTGAAGAGCCGGTAACGCGCCGGCGAGCGGCTGGGGTAGGGTTTGGGCGAGCGCACCTCCGGATAAAGCCAGCACAGCCACCCCACCTGCACGCACAAGCTGAGCAAGGCTACCGGCACTAGGGCTTGGGCAAAATTCAGGTAGCTGATACCGGAAAAAGAACCGATGAGCAAGTTTTGCGGGTTCCCGCTCACGGTTGCTGCGGAGCCTAGGTTGGTTCCTGCCGCCAAGGCGAGCAGGTAGGGAATCGGGTTGAGCGACAGCGAGCGCGTCAGGGTGACGGTTAGCGGTGTCAGGAGGATGGCGATCGTGTCGTTGAGAAACAGCGCCGACAGGAAGCCGCTCCCGAAGGTGAGGGCGACTAGCAAGCCGAAGGGGCTTTTGGTGATGCCGGTGATCAATTCCAGGGCGAGTTGAAAGAAACCGGAGCCGGCGAGACTGGCATTGACAATCATCATGGAGAGCAAGAAGATGATGATGCCCGGATCTATAGCTAGCCAAGCTTCTTTCAGGTTCATCACGCCCGAGGCGATGATAAAGCCTGCTCCCACCAAAGCAATGCCGGCGCGGTTGAGGCGCAGGCTGGGGATGTATCCCAGCCCCAACCCCAAGTAAGTCAGCGCCAGTAAGGTGTATTGCAGGAATTTCATCTCGATTTGAGATTTTTGGGGGAAAGGAAACCGCCAAGACGCCATAGACGCCAAGGAAGGGAGGGGAGGGTGCGTTTCCTTTTTGTCAAGCATCTGGTTTCTTTTAAGGAAACCGCCAAGATGCCAAGACGCCAAGGAAGAGCAGCAGTAGGGTGCGTTCCCTTTTTTCCAAGCTCCGCAATTGTGCGCCTAGAGTTGGGAACGCACCTTACCCTGGTTTTAAGGAAACCGCCAAGACGCCAAGACGCCAAGGAAGAGCAGCAGTA
>CAZJNL010000196.1:0-7841 GCA_964546515.1 uncultured Oscillatoria sp. | reverse complement strand
ATATATACAAAACCGGTCTAAAGCCCATGTTTTGTAAAAGTTATTCATTCGGAGTTTATTAAATTTTATCTATGGTGTCCCCAATTTGAGCGTGCTATCCCTCCTAAAACCTGGCCATTAACCCCTAAATGGGGCATTGGGCATGGGGCGATGGGCCATTGGGGCCAGACTGTCGGTGCTACTTTGTGTACAATTTGTACACATTTCTGATTTCCGGTAGAAAGCATATATACAAAACCGGTCTAAAGCCCATGTTTTGTAAAAGCTATTCTTTCGGATTTTATTAAAGAGGATGGATGGTCGTCTGTACTAAAGCTATCCCTCCTAACCCCTCACCCCTAAACCCTAACCCCTAACCCCTAACCCGAAACAGCGGGTTCGGTGAGGAGCCGGTCTAACTGTCCATCTCTATCGAGCTGGTAGAGATCGTCACAGCCGCCGGTGTGCCGGTTGTTGATGAAAATCTGCGGCACAGTTCGCCGCCCGTTGGCGCGTTCAGCCATTGTAGCTCTGGCGGCTTCATCGCCATCAATTTTGTATTCAGTGTAGTTGACGCCTTTCCACCAGAGCAGCATTTTTGCCCGGATGCAGTAGGGGCAAGTCTGCCAGGTATAAATCTCTACATTGGCTTTGATGCGCTCTGGATGGCGACCGAGAAGGGGGTTGAGAAAGTCCAGCATTTTCTTTTCCTTGCGGGTGGCGGGAAATGTGGCGTTGCACAATTGCTGGATGGTAATGTCTGTAGCCGCAGGCGGCGTGCCTGCCCCGTCATCGTGTGGGGGCAACCGGGCTGGCGTTAAGCGCGTACAGTTTCATCCTTTTGATGTGCAACGCCGGAAATGTTACATATCTATAGATATAGCTTAGATTATACTTTGGGAAAAAGAGATGCTGCCGGGAGTGCCGGTGGGTGATATCATGAACGGTTGGGACAGCATTGTGGAGAGACGCGATAAACCCTTGTCTCTACAAGAGTTTTGCAATAAGGATGCCACCGGATTTGATATGAGTTCACCCAGAGAGAAAACCGCTATAAAATCCCACATATAGCAGTTCTCAACTGAATGTGAAGCTGAGAAACCCGGTTTCTTTGAGAAACCGGGTTTCTGGCCACACCCAGAGGTTTCACAAATCATTTATAACCGCTATATCTGCAACGCCGCACAGGGCCACAACCCGTAGGGCAGGCGGGACGCCTGCCCCAGCAGGATCGGAGGGAACGCCTGTCCTACAGGGGTGTGTGCTGCAGCGATATGAAAACCGCTGTAGTAGCCCCTACAGCCAATTACCCACCAAAACATAGGGTGCCCAGTAAATCGGATGGCGGTACTGGGGATATTTGAGAAGAGACAGTTGGGCGCGGCGGAGAGCTTCGGCTTTAGTAACCTTAGAGTCAGCTAACTCGCGGTAGAACTCACTCATCAAAGGTGCGGTAGCGGCATCATTAATATACCAAAGCGTTGCCAGGGTACTTCGCGCCCCCGCCCGCACAGCCACCCCAGCCAGTCCCAAAGCCGCCCGATTATCGCCAGCAGCGGTTTTGCAAGCACTCAGAACCAGTAATTCAATAGCGCGATTTCTGCTGCGGCTTTCATCTGAAGCCCGGAGCAACCTATCAAACTCGGTGACATTGATGCGCCCGTCCCAAGTGAGAATAAATGTATCCTCCGCTTTAGAGCTGAACTCGCCGTGAGTGGCAATGTGAACCACCGGGAAAGACGACTGGGAAATCTCTTTTCGCAGGGCTTTGCTGGTAAACTGCTGATTCAGCAGCACCTCAGCCGGCACCTCAGATTTGATTTGCTCCACTTCCAAAGCCACATTTGGCAGCGCCGAATAGCCCGATCGCGCTTCAGTCAGCCCAGCGGTCAAAACCTTTAACTTCGCCCGCTGCAAGGGTTTGGCTTCTAGCAGCTGCAGCCCCGGCGTCAGGGCGATGCCATACTTCTCGACAAGATACCGCTTGCCGTCGTGGAGAGCCGCCATCGGAATATTTCGCAAGGCACCGTCGAGCACAAACACCAGCGTTTCTATTTTGCTGCTAGCTAAATCTGCCTCAGCCGGCTGGATTAACCACTGATAGACCTTTTGAGACAGCGGCAAAAAGTCCTTCGAGGTGCGGGTGACTAAGGCTTTCCGCAGCTCAATCAGGGTGGCTTCAACTTTACCTGCTTCCAGAGGCGTCGCCCAGGAGCGCAGATTTTCACCGGGAAGCGACAGGATAACTGCCAACCGGTTTTCCAAAATAATCGGATAAAAAACGGCTGCCTTGGCGTCAACCTTATCGATTTCTACCGGCTTAGTATCCAAACAAGCATCCCGGAAGAAATTGTCTAGTTCAGCCAGCTGCAGCGATTCAATCACCGCACGCGCTTGCTTGAGGTTTTTTTGACTTGGCTGCTTATCTAGGAGCAACTCAACCAGCTGCCGGTAAACCGGTTCGACGCTTTCCCGAAACGAAAACTGCAACTCTTGATTAATAGCGACCAAATCAGTGCGCAGCGATTGCAGAGTGTTGACTGCCTGACTGTAAGCTACGATCGCCTCCTCAACTTCTCCCCTAGCTCTCAGCAGGCGTCCCAGCTGCCACTGCCAGCGGTAGGCAATATCTGGAGCATTAATCGCCTGAGCTTTCAGCAGGGCTTGCTGGGTCAATTTCTGGGCGTAGGACCACTGCTGGGTTCTTTCGTACAGCCCGCCGAGAAAGCCCAGCGCGTAAGCTTCCGAGCGGGCATCTCCCAGACTGGAAGCCTGTTGGGCGGCGGTGGCGAGTAACAGCCCAATCTCCTTGGTTGGAAGTTCGTTGCTGCTGCCTTCTGACAGGTTTTTGAGATTTTCGGCAAAGTTAATCAGGGCGTAGACTGAGGTTCGGCTCTGGGGCAAATTGGCGATCTGCAACTGAATTTGGGGCACCAGAGAGCGGGCAGATGGCCACTGTTTGGTTTCCAGCAACAGGCTCAGCTGATTCAAAAGGCTCTCTACCTTTGTCTTAGGTAAGGTAGACGCGGTAAAAGCCTGTTGAAAGTAATCTAAAGCAGCAGAGTGTTCCTGTGAGGCGTGGGCGGTATTGCCCAAACTGAACAGGGCGTCGCTTGTGGCTTGCTTTGATTGCAATCTTTGGGCGATCTGCAAACTTTGCTGCAACACTTGCTGCGACTTTTTCAAGTCACCGGTCAAGCGCAGGGCGTCGCCGAGGCTGCGCAATCCAGCCGCTTTCAGGAGGGAGTCCGGTTGCGGTTCCAGGGTTTGCTGGACTTGTTCTAGCGCACTCAAAGCCCGCAGGTATTGCCCTAAAGCTTGCAGAGCCTGGGCTTGGTTAATCGTAGCGCTGATCGCACCGGCTTTGTCACCGGCAAGCCGGTAGGCGTCCGCTGCTTGTTGCCAGCTAGCTAGAGCTTCCTCTGGCTGTCCGGTGGCTAATTGCAAACTCCCTTGAGTGTTGAGGGCTCGGGCTCGGTGCACTGCGGTGGCGCTGCCGAGGACACCGGCCTGCAAAAGGTTCAAACTGGATGCGATCGCATCCTTCGCCTCCGCCCACCTGCCGAGCTGCTGCAGCGCTGCCGAGAGATTGATCAGTGCGATCGCCCTTTGGCTCCCATCTCCCAGGTTCTCGTAAATACCGGCAGCCTGTTGCCAAGCCGCCGCCGCCTCGGCAAAGCGGTGAGCCTCATAGAGTTCTCTGCCTTGCTGCATCAATTCCAGGGGTGAGGTTAGGGCCTTGGGGGCTGCAATCTCGAAGGCGCGGACTTGGGTGGAAGCTAAGCCCAAACACAGGGAACAAGGTAAAAGTAAAAAGGTCAGCCAAGTGCGATTCTTCATTTTCTCTCTAATTTTTCGCTTTTTCAGGGGGAATTCTTCAGAAGAAGCTGCCCACTATGGAAAAATAAATACCCTGTTCTTGCCAGGTTCTGTCCGAGGATTTAATATCAATTAAAGGGATGCCGTATTCCAAGCGGGCGGTGAGCCGGTCTCCCAGCTGGAAGCGCAAACCCAGACCGACAGAAAGCAGGGTGCTGTAGTCAGGTGCCTTGCTGCCGGAACTGTTCCAGACGGTGCCGGCATCGATAAACGGCGTCAAGAGCAAAACACCTTGCCGGTCGGGCAAACGGTAAATGGGAACCCGGAGTTCTGCGGAGCCAAAAACGCCACTGTCCGTCAGCAGGGCATCCTGCCGGTAGCCCCGGACACTTTCAAGGCCACCTAAGCCAAACTGCTCGATAGGCAGCATGGCCCGGTCGGAGAGCTGCGCGTCGGAACGCAGCACCAGCACGGTTTCCGGAGCCAGCAGGCGCACCCATTGCATCTGTCCGCGCCAAGAGAAAAAGCGGCTGTCGGGAGGCTTGTCGTTGACTGTCGCCCTCCACCCCACTCCCAGAGTGAACTGGGAGCGGGCGGCGAAGACTTGCTGAGCGCCCCGCTGCGTAAATTCTTGGAAAAACCTCAGTGCGTTAAGCCGCGTTTTCCCCTCCTCGCTGGCTCCAGGCGAAAGGAGAAAGGGGACACCAAGGAGCGTCGTGTCACTTTCTCGCCGAGTGGCTGTCAAACCGAGGACGATTTCTTGCCGGGGGCTTTGAACCACCGGCTGGCGCACGGTGAGTTCGTAGTTGCGGGAGGTGGCTTCGATATCCACCGGCTCGAAGGGAGGCTCAATGATATTGCTGTCTGTGCGACTGAAGAAAACGCTGACGGTGCCGTTGCGGGCGTTGAAAGGCAAAGTGTAGCTGCCCTCTATGGCGTTGCTGCCCTGCGTGTTGGTGTAGGTCAAACTGAGGCTATCTCCCAGCCCCACCAAATTGCCCTCGCTCAAGTTGACCTGGCGGCGAAAAGTGCCAACGCTGGGAGAGCGGCCATTATCCAGGGTTCCCCCCAGCTCGAAAGACTGGGCCTCGGTGATCGTGACTTCCAGCAAACTGCTGCCGGCCTTCGAACCGGCAGACAGTTCAGCTGAGATGGTTTTGATCAGGGGGTTGAGTTGCAGTAATTGCAGGGTTTCTAGCAGCCGGTTGACATTTAGCGGCTTGCCTGCACCGAGGGCTACGCGGCGGCGCACGTAGTTGGGGTCAAGACGTAGCGTAGCGGCTGCGCCTGCAGCATCGCTGCCGGTGACGTTGATGACTTCCACTTCCCCTTCCACCACCTGGATTCTCACGACACCTTGGTTCAGCGTTTGGGGTGGGATGAGCGCACCAGAGGTAATGTACCCCGCCTCGGTGTACTTCTTGGTAACTTGAGAGCGGGCTTCCAGCAGTTCGGCAAACGTCAAAGACCTGCCGGTGAAGGGTTTAAGTACCTCGCTCAGTTCTTCATCGCTGAATGCCGTATTGCCCTCGAACTCGAACCGCTCCACAACGATGGTGCCTGGAAGGGGTTCGGGGAGTTGTTCAGGGGGTTGAGGCGTTGGGGCAGCGGCAGGGGGCTGCAGCAGTTCTTCTGGGGGAGGCAGCTTTTGAGGGGTTTGCGGCTCGGGCAGCGGCGGTGGCGGCTGCGGCTCTACCGGCCTGGGAATTTGAGACAGGTCAGCTGCCTGCGCTATTGCCGGCCCGCCGGAAGGCTTAAAAATTAAATTCTTTTCAGGCGTTTGCGGTTCGGGCTCGTCGAGCGGCGGTGGGGGGCAGCCACGGGGGGAGGGGCAGCCAGGCAGCGCTGCTGCTACTGCCGGTCTGGGAATTTGAGATAGGTCAACCGGCTGCCCTATCGCCGACCCGCCGGATATGTTAAAAATTAAATTCTTTTCAGGCGTTTGCGGTTCGGGCTCGTCGAGCGGCGGTGGGGGGCAGCCACGGGGGGAGGGGCAGCCAGGCAGCGCTGCTGCTACTGCCGGTCTGGGAATTTGAGATAGGTCAACTGCCTGCCCTCGCGCCGGCCCGCCGGATAGATTTACAATTAAACCAGAAAAATTTAAAATTAAAATTACCCCTTTTATAACTTTTAATTTGGTATTTTTAATTTCTTGCTGGAGCTTGGGAAATTTATATAGCATCGGGTGTTACCTCTAGTCGGGAGTATCTCACAACTATACTGGGTCGGCGAGCCTGCAGGCAAAAGCAACTTCAGTCAGGAAATGTCAGCCGATCTCCACAAAAGTGAGATGCACCCATCTGCTTGCGAATTGGGCACTGGACATTGGGCATTGGGCACGCTCGGATTGGGGATTGGGGATTGGGGATTGGGGATGGGGAATTTGTTCATTCCCATGCCCTATGCCCTATGCCCCATGCCCCATGCCCCACGCCGCCAGCCCCACGCCCCACGCCCCATGTTCCAGAAGTTCTGGACACCTTAATATCCCAGCGTCCTGCTTTTACCGTGAGGCACACAGCGACACTCTCGAGTTCAATTCGCTCCCCAGCGGCGCGGCTCCCTCTTAGCGAGCCGCTTCGCTTACAGCATACCGCTCCCTAGGGTGACATGGCCACCCTTTAGCGGGGGAACTGGACAGCACGCCGGGGAGAGTTGGCTCTAGCTGGCTTTCGTTGCTGCCCAGCGGTTGACAATCAGGCCGTGCCGCCCACTTCCGTGCCCGGCACCCTGCTGGCACCCTGACTGTCACGGTGAACAAGGGGTGGAACCGCAGGGGTTGGTGGCGCTGGCGCTCCACCGGCTTTTCTTATGGTGCCGGCTGGTGCTGCTGCCGGTGTTCAGCCGGGCGTTGGGGCCAACAATTGTGCCAGGTGTTAGGTGTTAGGTGTTAGGTGGCAGACCTAACCTCTACCCCCGTTTGTTAGCTGTTAGGTGTTAGGTGGCAGACCTGAAACCTGTTTCCTTAACCCCTCACCCCTCACCCCCAAGCCCTAACCCCTCACCCCTCACCCCTAAGGTGCTGCCGGTTTTGACAGAGAACTGATTAAAGCTGTGGAACTCTTTGCCAACGGCTCTGGTTCCGGCTTCCCTCAGGCTGGTGTTGCCCTGTTGCCTGACGGTGCTATTGACAGGCGGGGTTTCATCGGGTATAATATGTAGTCTTATTTTTACTTACTGGGCCAAACAGCAGAGAGAAAGACTGCCGACAATCCACAATCGGTAAGTTATCTGTTGGATTAAGCACCAAGGATCACGATCGGGGTGCAGTTGGCCGGCAGGGTATGGGGAGATGGGGAGATGGGGAGATGGGGAGATGGGGAGATGGGGAGATGGGGAGATGGGGGGAAAGATTTTCACAGTTTTGCTGTCACCAAAAGGCATGGGGTCGGACTGGAAAACCCAGACAGGCTTTACGTTTTTGGCCGACTTTCTTGACATTTATCAAAAAGTGTGGTTAAAGAGTTCCAGAAGCGAACCGGTTGCGGTTAGCACCAGCAGCAGCAGATTTGACTGTTGTGTGGCCTGGGCACGTAGCGTCGCGCAGCTACGCAGCAAAACTTAACACAAACAGAATCACGACTCTCCTTTCTCAGGTGTCCTCCCTCTGATAGACTTTAACACTTGAGGTAGCTCATAAAACGACGCCAAATCAGCAGTTGGGAGGACAGTCTTGTTAGAAAGTACCCTTGGGTTAGAAATCATTGAGGTGGTTGAGCAAGCCGCGATCGCGTCGGCCCGGTGGATGGGCAAAGGCGACAAAAACACAGCTGACCACGTAGCGGTGGAAGCGATGCGGGAGCGGATGAACAAAATTCACATGCGCGGACGCATCGTGATTGGGGAAGGAGAGCGGGATGAAGCTCCCATGCTCTATATCGGCGAAGAGGTTGGCATCTGCACCCGCACCGACGCCAAAGACCACTGCAACCCGGATGAACTAATTGAGATCGACATTGCGGTTGACCCCTGCGAAGGCACCAACCTAGTCGCCTACGGTCAAAACGGTTCGATGGCGGTGCTGGCCATTTCCGAAAAAGGCG
>CAZJNL010000195.1:0-7844 GCA_964546515.1 uncultured Oscillatoria sp. | reverse complement strand
AAAACGGCCAGATAAAAGCTCTCAGCAATATTGGCTTCGTGTTGCGGAGACAAAACCAGCCGGAGTTAGGGATTGTTTTCTACAAGCAAGCCGTCAATATCACTGAGGCTATTCGGCAAGATTTGCGGCAGCTGTCGCGGGAGCAGCAGGAGTCATATACAGGAACTGTTGCCGACACCTATCGCAGTCTGGCTGACCTGTTGCTGCGGCAAAATCGGGTGCTAGAAGCGCAACAGGTTTTGGATTTACTGAAAGTTCAAGAACTAGATGATTACCTGGGCAATGTGCGGGGGAATGAGCGGACTTCTCAGGGGGTTGAGTTGCTGCCCCAAGAACAGCGCCTTTGGGCTGAACAAACAGGCATTCAAGACAGGGCGATTCAGCTGGGCAAAGAACTCGCGCAGCTGCAAAAAATTCCACCGGCATCCCGAACGCCCGCCCAGCAAGTGCGCTGCGCTGAACTGGAGAAAATTCAGCAGCTTCTTCGCCAGCAATTCAGCGAATTCAGCCGCCGCCCAGAGGTAGTCGCCCTCGTGCGACAGCTCAGCCAAACAACAGGGGGTGAAAACCTGGATTTGCCCAGTCTCAACCGGCTGCAGCAGCACCTGCAGCAAAACGCCGCCCTACTGTATCCGCTGGTGCTGGAAGACCGGCTGGAATTAGTGCTGGTGAGTGCTTCCTCGCCCCCGATTCACCGCACAGTGCCGGTGAGACGGGAGGTGCTGAATCAGGTAATTGCCAAGTTTCGGGAGGCGCTAACCAATCGCACAAAGCCGGTCGCCCGGGTTCAGGAGTCGGCGCAGTCGCTCTATGACTTGCTGGTTAAACCGATAGAAAATGACCTGGCGCAAGCTGGATATCGAACCATAATTTACGCCCCCGACGGGCAGTTGCGCTACATTCCTTTAGCAGCTCTTTTTGATGGCAAACAGTGGCTGGCGCAGCGCTATAGCGTCAATAATATCACAGCTGCTAGCCTCACTAATTTCAACAAACAGCCGCACGATAAACCCCGCATCTTAGCGGGAGCTTTTACTGCCGGCAGTTACAGTGTCGAGGTGGGAACGCGCCAGTTTGCCTTTTCGGGGTTGCCGTTTGCCGGTCGGGAAGTGGAAAATCTGGCTGCTAGGTTTCCGGGAACGACAAAACTGCTAGACCGCGATTTCAGCCGCGACGCTACCGTTAGCAGGATGAATGACTATAATATTGTTCATCTCGCCACCCATGCTGAGTTCTTGAACGGTCAGCCGGAAGATTCCTTTATCATTTTTGGTGATGGCAGTCGCGCCACGCTCCGAGATGTGGGAAACTGGAAATTGCCGAATGTGGATTTGGTAGTGATCAGCGCTTGCAAAACCGGCGCAGGGGGCATTCTTGGAAATGGGCAAGAGATTTTGGGGTTTGGCTACCAGATGCAGCAAGCAGGTGCTCAGGCGTCGGTTGCTTCTCTGTGGTATGTTGACGATGAAAGCACGCAACTGCTGATGGATGCTTTCTATGCGGCGCTGCAAACCGGCAGCACCACGAAAGCCGAAGCCCTGCGAACCGCTCAAATCGCCCTGATTGCCGGCAAATACAGTCACCCTTACTACTGGGCACCGTTTATTCTGATTGGCAATGGGCTGTAAGGGGATGGGGTTGTTTTTGGATTTTAGGTAAAAGAACCGCAGATGAACGCAGATGAACGCAGATAGCTGTAATTTATGTCCAGTTGATTTACCGCACAAATACCCCCCTCACCCCCCTCCCAGCCCACAAGGGGAGAGGGGGAGTGAGAAAAAACTGGGGTGAGGGTCTTTTTTAAGCGGCGTCCTGAAGTGGCAGGCCAAACCCGATTGAACCGCGCTGACCTGACCCGTGTCAAAATTTCGCACTTGTTTTATAATAAGAGTCTAATCGCAATAGATGAGCCACTTTTAACACGTCAGGGAAGGTTTTTTTAGAAAGCCCGTAAAATTATAAAGCCAAATCCCTCTTGTCGTCAACCCCTAAAGAAAAAAAAGTAAGTCGTAATGGCTAACCGCAAATCAAAAGCTCTCAGAACCACTAGCTCGCAACTGGACGCCAAAAGGCGCGACAGTGAAGAGCAATTTCGCCAGATGGCTGAGACAGCCCCATTCACGATCTGGATCGCAGATAGTGCCGGGGGCTGGAATTACTGCAATTCTGTCTGGCTGGAATTGAGCGGGCGTTCCCTCTCGGAACAGCAAGGTATGGGCTGGTTGAGCAGCATCCATCCAGAGGACAGACAGGGGTGTTTGGACACCTACCTCGCCGCCGTTAACTCCCGGGAAAAGTTCCAAATAGAGTGCCGCTTGCTGGGGAGTGATGGCGAGTGCCGGTGGATTTTGTATGCCGGCGCACCCCGATTTGCCCCTGATGGCAGCTTTACGGGTGACACCGGCACCGCTACAGACATAACAGACCGCAAAACAGCTGAAATTGCGCTGCAACGGGCAAATGAAGAACTGGAGCGGCGAGTTGAAGAGCGCACAGCGCTCCTGCAGGCTAGCAACGCGCAATTGCAGAAAGTGATTGCTGAGCTGGAAGCGGCTAAAACCGAGCTAGACCGACTGTTCAACGTTTCACCTGACTTGCTAGCGATTGCGGGGAATGACGGGTATTTTAAGCGAGTCAATCCGGCTGTAGAAACCATCTTGGGCTACACTAAAGAGGAATTTTTGGCAGCCTCTTGGATAGAGCTGGTTCACCCAGACGACCGAGCTAGAACTGTGGCTGAAGCCGAAGGGCAAATCGCCTCTGGAAAGCCATCGATTCAATTGGAGAATCGCTATCGCTGTCAAGATGGGTCATACAAGTGGCTGGCTTGGAACTCAATGCCGGTTCGAGCGGAAGGGTTGATTTATGCGGTGGCGCGTGACATCACCTACCGCAAACAGGCAGAAGAAGCCTTGCGCGAGAGCGAACAGCGATACCAAACTTTGGCGAGACTGTCGCCGGTGGGAATATTCCGCAGCGACGCCGAAGGTAACAATATATACAGCAACGAGCGCTGGTGCGAGATTACCGGACAGAGTTTAGAAACTGCAGGGGGAAATGGCTGGGCAGACGCATTGCATCCTGAAGACAAAGAGCGAGCTTTTACCTCCTGGCAGACTGCTGCACTCAGCGGCGTGCCGTTTCAACATGAAATGAGGCTAGTGCGTCCTGATGGCACCTCGGTGTGGTGCTTGGTGCAGACGATCCCTGAGATTGGGGAAGATGGGACACTCCGAGGCTATGTGGGAACGGTTACGGATATTAGCGAGCGCAAACAAGCTGAAATCGCTTTGCAAGAGTCCGAGGCGCGGTTGCAGCGGCTGGCTGAAAACCTGCCGGGAGTGATTTATCAGTATCGCCAGCATGCCGGTGATTCCAGAGGAGTGTTTACTTATATCAGTGCCGGTTGCTACGATCTTTATGAGTTAGAGCCAGAAGCGGTTCTGCAAAATGCTGACTTGATGTGGCAGACAGTACATCCCGATGACGCCAGCGCCTTTGCCGAGTCGATTCTCGCCGCCGCACAAACTGGGCAGCAGTGGCGCAAGGAGTGGCGCAGCATCACGCCATCCGGCAAGCTCAAGTGGATTCAAGGAGTAGCCAGACTCAAACAGGAAGCGGACGGCACCCTGCTTTGGGATGGCTTGATGCTCGACATCACAGATCGCAAACTGCTGGAACAAGAATTAGTTGTGCGGCAGGCACAATTTGATGCTTTCTTCACTGCTGCCCCCGCCGGCATGGTCATTTACGACACCGAGCTGCGGTTCGTGCAAATAAATGGCATTTTAGCGGGAATGGGGGGGCGGACAGTAGCGGACTATCTGGGCAAGACGCTCAGCGAAGCCGAGCCGCAACTGGCTGCGGCTGTAGAGCCAATGTACCGGCAAATCTTGGCGACGGGTAAGCCGGTTCTCAATCAGGAAGTGAGCGGTGAAGTTGCCAACCAGCCAGGTGTTGACCGGCACTGGCTGTGTTCTTATTTTCCCCTTCCCGATCGGGACGGAAATTCCATCGGTTTGGGTGCGGTAGTTGTGGAAATTACTGAGCGCAAGCTCGCCGAGCAAGCTCAAGCCCGACTGACTGCTATCCTGGAAGCCACCACGGACTTTGTTGGCATCTCTGATGCGGCTGGACGCATGCTCTACGTTAACAAAGCCGGTCGCTCAATGGTGGGGATGGGTGAAGGTGAGGACGTTACCGCCCTAACTATCCCCGATTTTATCCCAGATTCAGCACTTGAGAAGGCTTTCAGTGAAATTATCCCAACATGTGTGAGGGAGGGGGTGTGGAGAGGCGAGTTTGCTTTGCAACATCGCAATGGGACGGTAATTCCTGTATCCCAGGTTTCCATGTCCCACAAATCGGAAAGCGGAGAGGTGGAGTTCCTGTCGGTCATCGCTCGCGATATCACGCAGCGCGTGCAAGCTGAAGAAGCGCTTCGCAAAAGTCAGGAACTTTACCGCACTTTGGTGGATAATTTTCCTAATGGAGCGGTGTTTCTATTTGACTGCGACTTGCGCTACATACTCGCCGGTGGCTCCGAGCTGGCGCGGCTGGTACTTGACTCAGCATCTGTAGAAGGGAAAAATGTCGTGGAGTTTTGGCCGGCAGAAGCTCGCGATCGGATTGCGCAGCTTCACCGCGCGGCGATCGCCGGTGAGGTGACGGGGGAAGAAAACGCCTGGGGTGGACACATCTACTTCATGCAAACGCTGCCGGTGCGGAATCACCAAGGAGAAATTTTTGCCGGCATGCTCGTCTCCCAGAATATCAGCGAATACAAGCGAGCGGAAGAAGCGTTAAGACAATCGGAAGAGCGAACCCGCAAAGCTGCCGAAGAGGCGACTGCCAAGAGCCGGCAGCTGGAACTTGCCTTGCAGCAACTCCAGCGCACCCAATCCCAGCTGATTCAGAGTGAAAAAATGTCCTCCCTGGGCCAGCTCGTCGCCGGGGTGGCTCACGAAATTAACAATCCGGTTAGCTTCATTTATGGGAATGTTGATCACGCCAGAGAGTACGCCGGCGATCTGTTAAGGCTGATTCAGCTCTATCGCGACACTTATCCCCAGCCCGCTCCTGAAATTGTAGCAGAAATTGAGGCAATTGACTTGGAGTTTCTCACAGAAGACTTGCCAAAACTGCTCGATTCTATGAAAATGGGAGCGGATCGCATCGGTGAAATCGTGCGCTCTTTGCGCACGTTTTCCCGGCTCGACGAAGCGGCTGTCAAAGAAGTCAACCTCCATGACGGCATCGACAGCACTCTGATGATTCTGCAAAACCGCTTGAAGCAGCGCCCCAATCATCCGTCGATTCAGGTGATTAAAGAGTACGGCGACTTGCCTTTAGTTGAGTGCTTCGCCGGCCAGCTGAATCAGGTGTTTATGAATCTCCTGAACAATGCCATTGACGCGCTGGACGAACAGCAAGCCAAACTGACGCCTGAACAACTTAAGGCGAATACCAGCACTATCAAAATTGTTACCTCCGCCCTCGATAAGGAGCGGGTAGCCATCTCTATTGCCGACAGCGGGCCCGGAATTACAGAGCCGGT
This sequence comes from uncultured Oscillatoria sp., assembly GCA_964546515.1. GTDB lineage: Bacteria > Cyanobacteriota > Cyanobacteriia > Cyanobacteriales > Oscillatoriaceae > Oscillatoria. Next base: position 2,287 of record CAZJNL010000195.1, on the reverse strand, counting down.
TCACAAACGGCTGTTTGACCCCTTTTTCACCACTAAACCTGTGGGCAAAGGCACGGGACTTGGGCTGTCTATCAGCTATCAAATTGTGGTGGAAAAACACGGCGGCAGGTTATATTGCAACTCGCAGCTGGGAAAGGGCGCGGAGTTTGTGATTGAGATTCCGGTTCGGCAGAGCCGGTGAGTGGGTGAGGCATCCGGCTGGTTTTTAAACCGCAACAGTAGGGTGCCGTTCCGAGCGGTAACGCACCTAAATATCCTGTTTACTCTTTAAGAAACCTGGTTTCTGGCGGCACATCAAGGCGGCACTATGCCCTATCCCCTAACCCCTATCCCCTAACACCTAACACCTAACACCTAGAGCAGTTATAATTGATTTGTGAATTTTTTTTTACCGCCAAGACGCCTTAGACGCGCCAGCGGCTAGCGCTAAGAGCGCACGGCCTTGCGGCCTACCCGCAGGGTAGAGCGCTTGCGTCAAGAAAAGAGAGAGGATTTTCACAAAAAATTTAGAACTGCTATAACACCTAACACCTAACACCGAGTACCTCATCTATGAAGCGCCGTCAGTTTTTGCAATTCACCGGCTCCGCTATGGCCACTTTGGGTTTGAGCCAGCTGGACATTCAGCAGCAGGGCAACCGTGTGGGGAAGGTGCTGGCTCAAGATACGTCTCGCTTGCCTCGCCTTGCTGGTGGGAATTAATGAATATCCCAACACTGCCGGCTTTTCCAAATTGCAGGGGTGCGTGACGGATGTGAATTTGCAGCGAAAGCTGCGGATTTACCGGTTTGGCTTCAATCCCAAAGATATGGTTACGCTGACTGACGCGGAAGCGACTCGCACCGGCATCCTGGAGGTGTTTGAGGAACACCTGATAAAGCAAGCAAAACCGGGGGATGTGGTGGTGTTTCATTACTCCGGGCACGGTTCCCAAGTGATTGACCCAGATAAAGACAGTCCGGACGGGCTTAACAGTACCTTTGTGCCGGTGGATAGCCAACTTACCCCCGGTTTTCCCTCGCAAGGAGGCGTGGTGCAAGACATCATGGGGCACACACTTTTCCTGCTAATGGCGGCTTGGCAAACAGAAAATGTTACCGTCGTTTTGGATAGCTGTCACTCTGGAGGCGGAACGCGGGGAAATTTGACGGTGCGCTCGCGAACGGGCGGCAGAAAACTGCAAGCCAGCCCGGCTGAATTTGAGTACCAGCAGCAGTGGCTGAAGCGGCTGAATCTTTCCAATGAGGAGTTTATTAAGCAGCGCCGCGCCGGTGTGGCGAAAGGGGTTGCGATCGCCTCTACGAAGCGCAACCAGCTGGCAGCTGACGCGCCGTTTAGCGACTTTTTTGCCGGGGCTTTCACTTATCTGATGACTCAGTACCTCTGGCAGCAAACCGGCAGCCCCCAATTTGTCAGCGCTATCCCAAATATCGCTCGCAGTACGACGCGGCTTTCTTTCAGCCGGCAAGAACCGGTATTTGAAGTCAAACCGGGAAGCAATAATGACAGCCAACCGCTTTATTTTATCAGCAAAAATACGCCCCCGGCGGAAGCAGTTGTCACCGGCATTACCGGAGATCGGGCTCAATTGTGGCTGGGGGGGCTTGACCCCCAAAGTCTGGCCGCATTTGGCCTGGGTGCCGTGCGAGCGCGTGGTGGACGCCCTCGGGCAGGAGCTCGGGCTGGTGCGGCTGGAATACCGTCAGGGATTAGTCGGGCAAGGGCGAGTGCTGCAAGCTGCTGAACCGGGGGCGCTACTGCCTCGAGCGAGTGCGCGGGGTTCCCAGCGATTTGACGCTGCGCATCGGGCTTGACTCTTCTCTCGGTAAGGATGCCGGTGCTGCCAAACAAGCCCTGGAGGCGATCGCTCGCATGGAAGCTCTCCCCCTGCAGCAGGGCGAGGTGCAGTATATTTTAGGGCGGATGACCGGCACCTATTTGCAGGAATTGCAGTCCAGGCGGGTTGCCAATCTGCCCGCCCTTGACAGCACCTGCTTGTTCTCGCCCAGTCTGGAAGTGATTCCCGGTTCTTTTGGGGCGGCGGGGGAGCAGGTGACTGCTGCAGTCAGCCGCTTGCAGCCGAAACTCAAGTCCCTGCTGGCAGCCCGCACTGTTAAACTGGCGCTCAATACCAATTCTTCGCGGCTAAATGTGGCGGTTTCTATGATTCCGGAGGGGGAAGCGGGCAAGATTTTGGCGCAGTCGTTCCCTGTGCGGGGCGTCGGGCGCAACAGCCCTCCGCCAGAAGTCTCACCCGGAGCGAACCGGCTGCCGGTGGGGACGCCGA
>CAZJNL010000194.1:1802-7858 GCA_964546515.1 uncultured Oscillatoria sp. | reverse complement strand
CAAAAGTGACGGCGGGATAGCAGAAGCGGAAATTGTCAACAATCGACCGGCTCCAGAACTGGGGTTCTTGGGGAACGAGCACCACCTGCTGTCTCAGACATTCCAGAGACAAGTCTTGCCGGTTATACATGCCAAAGCGAATATTGCCAGAATTCAGGGGATATAAACCGGCAATCAGTTTCGCCAGAGTGCTTTTACCGCAGCCAGATTTGCCAATCAGGGCAGTAACTTTGCCCCCCGGTATCGTCAGGGAGAAATCCTTCAGCAAGTCAACCCTGCCGGTGTGGTGAAAATTGAGATTGGTGCAGGTGATGTCCGCACTGCCATAAATAGCTGCCCAAGGCTTTTTCTCCTCATTTTCGTCTTCCGCTGTGGCGTCGATAACTTCTGTAAGGCGCTGCATCACAATCTGAGCCGTGATAAATTCATCAGCCAGCCCGATAGCCGAACTCAGGAAGCCGAGAAAGTTGCCACTCATGCCGTTAAATGCCAGCAGCTGACCGATACTTAATGTCCTGTTAATCACCAAATAGCTGCCCAACCACAGCAAGGCAATATTCGTGAGATTGGAAAGAATGCCGGTGATGGTGCTGCTGTAAAGTCCCAACTTCATCGCACTCCAGCCCAAGTTGGCTAGCCGGCCATAATTCGTTTGATATTCCTGCCAAGCTTGGGGTGCCGCTTGAGTCGTTTTCAGGATTTGTACGCCGCGAAAAGTTTCCACAAGAAAGCCTTGGTTTTCTGTGCCCAACACAATCCCGGCGCGAGTTTTCTGGCGCAAGGCGGGAAGAAACAGCAGGTTGACTCCCGTGACAGTGACAAAAGCCGCGAGGGAAGCTAGGGTGAGCTGCCAGCTGTAGAATACCATCAAAGCAAAAGAAACGACAGCGATAAAAAATTGGCTGGGCAAACCGAGGACAATTTGCGACACTAGCCGGTGAATGGCGTTAACATCGCCGATGCGGCTGACAACTTCTCCGCTGCGGCGGGCTTCAAAGTAACTTAAAGGCAAGCGCAGGAGTTTGTATCCATAATCCAATATCAGCCCTAACTGCAGCCGCTGGCTGAAGTGACCGATCAGGTGAGATTGTACCAGTCCAATCACACTTTTGAACAAATTCATGGCAATCGCGCCAATTGCCACAGTGGTGAGCAACTGAGTGTCTCCCCGCACCAGCACGTCATCCGTGAGCAGCTGCGTCATCAGCGGGGAAACCAGGGAGAGAAGTCCGACGGCGATGTTGATAAAAATTGCTTCGGCAATTATAGCGCGATAGGGCAAGACTCGCATGAGAAACCGGCCAAACCCGCCAACTTTATCTTCCGGTTGCTGGTAGAAGCGGCTGTCGTCTGGCTGCAGCTGCAGCATGATGCCATTAGCCCAACCCGCCATTAACTCCGCGCGGGTGAGGTGCGAGATGCCGGCGGCGGGATCGGCAACTATATATTTTTTTCCCTTTTGCCCGTACAATACTACCCAGTGGTATCCTTTCCAGTGAATGATGGCCGGTAAAGGAACTTCACTGAGCCGGTCGATCAGTTCAGGAGTCGCCCTGACTTGGCGGGCGTTGAATCCCAGAGCTTCTGCCCCCCGCCTCAACCCCAGCAGGGTGGTGCCTTGCGAGCCGGTGCCGGCGGCTTCCCGCGTGCGGTTGAGGCTGAGCGTGCGCCCGTAGTATTTGGCAACGGTGGCAAGGCAAGCCGCACCGCAGTCTTCTTCACTGTGCTGTAAAACAGTTGGGTATCTCATCAGGAGGGGTGAAGTGCTTGCTACGCCTTGCTTTACTAGCATAGCGTTACGCTGGCAGGAAATTACTGACAATCGGAATCCTCTCTGTCTCTCATTCTGTCCCTTGCCAGCCGACGGTCTGGGATGGGGGCCACCGCAAATATACTGATTTCGGGCCTTGTGTAAAAAAAACTTAATAAAAAAGGGGATTGCTTTAGAGAATCTTTATAGAATCTTCACTGTATCTTTACATAAAAATACTGACAGTGTTAGGGAAGAGGGTATATGATTAATAGAGTAAGACAGCAATCCTCATCAGGGTTACTACCGATACTCTATTATTGAAAGTACCACATGTATAAAAGAGGAGATGTTGGCCATGTCCCCAACAACTATCGCCCACCTGGTAGCAGCGGCTGACCGCGATCAGGCTCTGCGTCAGAAACTGCAAGCCGCCGTTACCCCAGAAAATTTAGTCAAAATTGCCGCCGAGCATGGCTATGAGTTTACAGCAGAAGACCTCATAGCTCTCATCCAAGCGCAAATCGAAGCCCAAAAAGCCAAATCCGCCGCCTTCGACTCCCTGACGGAGGATCTCAGTGATGAGGAGGCAGAGATGGTCGCTGGGGGGGGGTACATGAGTCGCGCAACCACTATTAATTCTTTCTATCACGAGACAGGCATCTTTATCCAGATAGATGGATCTACAGATATTTGTGGTGCTGGGTCACAGCAGCTGGGTCGCCAATACTATCAAGATGCCCTGAGCAACGGGGGGGATTCAGGGCTTTTGCAGGCGCTTCAAACTACAGGTTCCTATGAATATCTCAGTGACGCACTAGCCACTGAGATATCCAGTGATACCCAATGGCTTTCAGCTCAGCTGCAACAAGGTCTGACGGGAGACGCTCTGAACAGTGTTCTCAATCAGTGGAACCAGAATATTGCTGACACTAAAAGAAGGTTGGGCTAATTCCTGATTAGTAGGGTGCGTTCCTTGGGGGAACGCATCCTACTGTGCGATATAGCTGATTAGTAGGGTGCGTTCCTTGGGGGAACGCACCCTACTGTGCTATAATATTTATGAGGCTTGACTTCAAACTATAAAAAAGGTAGCCTCCACAAGCGAATTTATTATGAATACTCGCGGCAGGATAAGACATGACTGGCGATTATTGTGGGGAAGTTGTTTGGCAATCGGGTTTTTTGTGAGTGCTGAAGCCCGCGCCAATGCGCAGGCAATCCCCGATGCCACCTTAGGCAAGGAAAGCTCAGTCCTTACCCCGAATGTGAATATAAACGGTCTTCCAAGTGACCGGATTGATGGCGGAGCCATCAGGGGCGCTAACCTCTTCCACAGCTTCCAGGAATTCAATGTAGGGGAAGCTGCGGGCGTCTATTTCTCCAATCCAGCCGGCATCGCCAACATCCTGATGCGAGTTACAGGGGGGAATAATTCCCGAATATTAGGAACCCTGGGTGTTATGGGCAGCGCCGACCTGTTCTTAATCAATCCCAACGGCATTGTATTTGGCCCCAATGCCAGATTAGACCTCAACGGTTCATTTATCGGCAGCTCAGCGAGAGGCATAAAATTGGCAGATGGCACAGAATTTAGCGCCACCAACCCCTCTGCGCCACCCCTGCTGACTGTCAGCGTGCCGGTCGGCTTGCAATATGGCCCAAATCCGGGGAGCGTCGTCAATCAATCTGTGGCAACCACTGTCAGGCAAGATGGAACTGAAGTCATCTCAGGACTGCAAGTGCAGCCTGGGAAAACATTAGCGCTGGTGGGGGGCAATCTCATCCTGAATGGTGGCTATTTAACCGCACCAGAAGGGAGAATTATCTTGGCGAGTGCTGGCGATAGCAGTGCAGTCAACCTCGCCCCAACTTCTGGAGGTTGGGCGCTCGGATATCAGGCGGTGCGGAACTTTCAAGATATTAACCTATCTCAGGGAGCGACTGTCGATGCCAGCGGTGAGGGCGGCGGTGCCATCCAAGTACGCGGACGGCGCGTCACCCTCACGGAGGGTTCCCAGATTCTGTCCAACTCCAGCTCTCGAAGCGGAAATCCCGTCACCGTAACCGCTTCCGAGTCTGTGGAACTGAGCGGATATCCCACCTCCATCCACACTTTCACTTCCGGCAATACCGGCTCCGCTGGCGACGTGAGCATTCAAACCGGTTCGTTAACGATTCACTCGGGTGGAGCCATAGAAAGCAGTGTTGCCAGCGGTGCCGGTCAGGGGGGAAATCTCACCGTCAGCGCCTCAGACTCTGTAGAGCTGATCGGACTGTCGCCAGATGGCTCAGCGAGTAGCGGTCTGTTCGCTCAAGTTTATCCGGGCGCGAAAGGCAGTGCGGGAAACCTGACCGTTGAAACGCGACAGCTGACTGTCCGAGATGGAGCGCAGGTTAACGCTTCCACTGTGGGTGAAGGGCGAGCCGGGAATTTGACGGCACTCGCTTCTGAGTCTGTAGAGCTGACTGGCACCGGCACAGCAGATGGCTTAGCTCCCAGCGGTTTGTTCGCTCAAGTTTTTCCAGACGCCAAGGGCAGTGGCGGAAACCTGACCGTTGAAACTCGACGCTTGACTGTCCGAAATGGAGCAACGGTAGACGCCACTACTTTTGGCGCGGGGAGAGCGGGAAATTTGACCGTCAGGGCGACGGACTCTGTAGAACTGACCGGCACAAACCCAGATCCCAGTGTGGGCGGCGGCATTAAGGCTCAAGTCAATACAGGGGCTGCCGGCGATGGCGGTTCTTTAACCATTGAAACCAGACAGCTGATTGTTCGGGGTGGGGGACAGATAGCCAGTTCCACCTTCGGTGCCGGTGACGCGGGGACTGTAACAGTCAGCGCCTCAGACTCCATCGAACTGAGCGGAGCGACCCCGCTAGCCGATCTGATTCGCGGCAGCAGCGGCGTGTTTGTTTCCGCTGAGCGTGGGGCTACCGGTGACGTGGGAGAAATGAGGATTGCCACCCCTCGGCTGACTGTTTCTGACGGCGCGAGAATCTCAGCCGACAATTTCGGCACAGGGCTTGGGGGCAACGCTACCTTGAACGTCGGACAGCTGATAATTCGCAATGGCGGAACCGTCAGAGCCGGCTCTTTTGGTTCTGGCTCTGGGGGAACTTTAAATGTCAGCGCTTCCCAGTCGGTGGAAGTAACCGGCACCGGCACCCTTGGCAGCCAGCCGATTAAAAGTTCCCTGTTCACTCAAGCCGAAGCCGGTGGGAATGCCGGCGATCTGACAATTGCAACTGGCGACCTAACCGTGGCAGATGGGGCTAAAATCACTGTAGCCAGTCTGGGTTCAGGAAGCGCAGGCGACCTGAACATCAGCGCTCGCTCTATCCATCTGGAAAATCAAGGTCAGCTCACCGCCGACAGCACAGCCGGTCTTGGCGACATCAACATCCAGACACAAAACTTGATATTGCGAGGTGGAAGTGGCATCACCACCAACTCCCAAGGCTCCGATCCGGGCGGCAATATCACCATCACCACAGATAACTTAGTGGCTCTGGAAAATAGCGACATCACCGCCAACGCTAAAAATAGCTTCGGAGGTGAGGTTAGTATCAGTGCTTCTGGCATCTTTGGCACCGAATACCGGCAGCAGCCAACTCCAGCCAGTGACATCACCGCCACTTCCGATCTTGGCGCGAGCTTCAGCGGCACCGTGAGCATCAACACCCCAGACGCTAACCCCTCCTCTGGGTTACTCACCTTGCCGGCTGATGTGGTGGATATCGCCCACCTGATTTTCTCCGGCTGTGAGCGTTACAAGGGGAGCAGCTTCACCGTCACCGACAGAGGCGGCATCCCCCCCAGCCCCGACGCACTGCTTGAAGCCGAGCAAGTGATTGTCGATTTGAGGATGCCAGGAGAGGAACATTCTGGCACTGGGCATCGGGCACCGGGCACTGGGCACCGGCCACAATCTCAGCAATCCCCAATGCCCAATTCCCAATTCCCCATGCCCCCTCCCCTTGTAGAAGCCCAAGGGTGGGTAATCGGGCCAAATGGCGAGGTGATTCTCACCGCTGATCCGCCCGCCGGCACTCCCAGCAGTCCAAGGCTTACGCCCCCTGAGTGCCGGTCGGGAACGCGCCCCGCCAGAGGCACTCAAGGAAGGCTTTCAAACAGCCCCACCGCGACTTCCTCTGTTATTAGCAATTGGTAATTTCTTAAGAGATGATTTATAGCGGTTCTCAATTTGACGAGTCTCTTGTAGAGACGCGATTTATCGCGTCTCAGATTTATCGCGTCTCAGATTTATCGCGTCTCAGATTTATCGCGTCTCAGATTTAT
>CAZJNL010000194.1:0-1702 GCA_964546515.1 uncultured Oscillatoria sp. | reverse complement strand
CGCGTCTCAGAGTCCCCAATGAGCTAGAGAAGCGAAAAATGTACCTGGCCAGAAACCCGGTTTCTACGGTAGGCGAGAAACCGGGTAACTTCTGCGAAACCCGGTTTCTACTCAATAAAGCCAATTCGGATTATAGGCAGCGCAAATTTCCCTTGCATGCAAAATCTAAAATCTAAAATCCAAAATCCATCTAGCCCCAACCCAGAGTTTCTCCACCCCGCCACGCCAGAAGAATTCTTGCCTCCCATCAGCCGGTGGACAACTTATGGGGGGCTGGTTCTCCTCGCCGGTTTTGGCGCAGCCATCGCCCTCGCCGGTGTTCTGAAATACAGCGTCACCGTAAAAGCCCCTGCCACGATTCGCCCAGCCGGCGAATTGCGCATCGTTCAGTCCGCCGTTGAAGGAACCGTCAAAAGTATCGAAGTGCGACAGAACAGCAGCGTCAAAGCGGGGGATATCATCGCCACCACTGACGATTACCGCCTGCAAAGTAAAAAGATACAATTGCAAGGAAATATCCAGCAAAACCAGCAGCAACTAACTCAAATTGACGCCCATATTCGCGCCCTCGACAGTCAAATCGCTGCTGAAAAAGAACGCGCCAGCCGCGCTATTGCCTCAGCAGAAGCCAACCTGGCAAGCACCCAGCGCGATTTGCAAGACCGGCAAATCACCGCCAGCAGCGAAGTTCAAGAAGCAGAAGCAAATTTAAGACAAGCGCAGGAAGAATTTCAAAAAGCGCAGGCGGACTTAAAGTCAGCCGAGGCTTCTTTAAAATCAACAGAGGCTTCTTTTAATGCAGCCATAGCTCGGCGCGACCGATACCAGCCGCTAGTCGAATCCGGCGGTTTGTCTCAGGATCAGTTCGAGGAAGTGAAACTGGCGGTTGAGCAGCAACAGCAAGCTCTTGAATCGCAAAAAGCTGTTGTTGAGGGGCAAAAACAAGCGATTGAGCGGCAGGCGTCAGCGGTTGAAGCTGCCGGTGCTAGGGTGAAAAAGGTGTCAGCCGCGCTCAATCCCAGTGAGGGCGCTGTAGCAATGGCGAGGGAAAAAATAGCGGAAGAGAAAGCAGCCGTTGAGTCCAGTATTGCCAGATTTAATCAAGAAAGAACGCAGCTTTTAGCGCGAAAAGTTGAACTGCAAAATCAAGTAAACAGCGACAAGCAAGACCTGCAACAGCTTGAAACTGAACTGAAAAACACGGCTATCAGAACACCGGTATCTGGCACGATACAGCAACTCAATCTCCGCAACACGTCTCAAGTGGTGCGCCCGGGGGATGCAATTGCTCAAATTGCCCCCAGTGAGGCTGCTTTGGAGATAAAAGTTTTTGTGGCGTCTGGGGAGATCGGCAAGGTGAAAACCGGCCAAACGGCGCACTTGCGGGTGGGAGCCTGTCCCTATCCCGACTACGGCACCCTCAAAGGCGCTGTCACTGCTATTTCTCCAGACGCTATCTCGCCTCAAGGCAATAATTCCTCGTTTTTGACAGGCGGGACGCCTGGACTGCAGGGGGGTGGGGGGGGTTCAGCCGGTGCTTACTACGAGGTGACTGTCGAGCCTGAAAGCCGCCTGTTGAGTGCCGGTGGGCGTCAGTGCGCCATCGGTGCGGGAATGGAGGGCGCGGCTGAGATTATCTCCCGGGAAGAGACGGTGCTGACATTTCTTCTGAGAAAGGCAAGGCTGCTGGCTTCTTGGTGAT
>CAZJNL010000193.1:0-7860 GCA_964546515.1 uncultured Oscillatoria sp. | reverse complement strand
GGTGCGGGGCGGCGTGGGTTAGTGCTGTTTTGACAACCTTGGTGTTACTCCTCCTCCCCGCTTGCGGGGGGGGGGGTGGGGGGGGGGGTTCTTCATCCCACTAATGCAAAGCGCCCAAAAGAAACCGGGTTTGTTAATTTTACCAGAACAAACCCAGTTTATCTCTGTCAAAACCGTTTCGCTAAAATGTCCTTACTGCTGACACCGTAACGCTTTTGAGCCTTTGCAATGGCGTCCTTGGTTCGAGGGCCAAGCAGGCCATCCAATGGCCCCCTGTAGAAGCCCCGCTCTTTCAGCCGTTTTTGTAACGCCAGCACGCTAGACTTGCCGGCACTCGGACTGGGGGTGGGAGATACCGGAGACGGCGGCGTCGGGCGCTCTAGAGCCGCCCGCAGTACATTCAGGGTTTGCTGACCGGCAATCCCATCCGGTCGCAATCCATAATCTCTCTGAAAGCGGATCACACCTCCCTCAGTGCGGGCGTCAAAGTACCCGCTCATCGGCCCGTCATAGTAGCCTAACTCTTTCAACTGCGCCTGGAGGTTTCTCACCGGCTGACCCGTTTTGCCTTGCTCCAGGAGTTCGCTAGCGCTGCCGGTGTTGGGGCTGGGAGCAGGTCTTGGGCCTCCCTTTGCCAGTGTCGCCAGTGTGGCGGAATCGGCAATTCCGCTAGCTCTGAGTCCCTTAGCTTGCTGGAAGCGGATGACACCGGCCTCGGTCAAGGAGCCAAAATAGCCGGTTACCGGGCCTTCATAGTAGCCGGCGGCTTGCAACTGTTTTTGCAAGTCTTTCACATCTGAGCCGCTGTCGCCTAGTTTGAGGGCGCTGCCACTCGGAGTCGGTTTAGAGTTCTGGCTGGGAATTGCCGGCTTTTGACCCCCCAGTGCGGCTTGGGTATCTCCACCCACAACCCCATCCGCTGGCAATCCATTGGCTTGCTGAAAGCGAATCACAGCCGCCTCAGTTAAGGAGCCAAAATAGCCGGTTATCGGGCCATCGTAGTAGCCGGCGGCGGCTAAACGTTCCTGGAGAGCCGTCACTTGAGAGCCGCTATCCTCGCGCTGCAGCGCCGCTAGGGCGCAGCCGGTCACACTCAAAAGGCCCACAGACAAGGCCACGGACAGCCAGCGAATAGCGGCACTGATAGCGGGCTTTTTCCTGTGTCGGCGGACATCTGTCCCGCCTGTCAGTCCCTGGAAAAAGTTCCAACCCCGACCGGCAGGAATCGGTTCGGCGGTTGCCTGCGCCTCGTGGGCTACAGCTAGTTCCAGATAGGCAAGGGTTTCCATAGTTTTTTGTTTATGCAAACAACTTCTCTAAATGTTCTTACATCTTGTCTGCTAGTAACTCACCCCAAATCTTTGATGTGGGGGGATAATGCATGGCGGTTAAATGTTCAATCCCTGATAAATATTAATACAAAATTGCCCCCGCCCCAACAAGTCAAACAGGGCTAGTTATTTTATATATCTTATCATATCCGGCTCTCCCGTCCTTGTGGTGTAAAATCCCCTCTTGTCCGGCACAGGGCAAAGGGGTGGCGTTGTGGGGAATTCCTTATCCCGTAGGGGCTAATGGCTGTTCGCCCCTACTTTGAGCTAGGCGATCATTTTTGCTTATCGCACTGGAGACGGGATCTCCCCATGTCCCCTGTAGTCCGCGCCTGTCTTGCCCGCACAAGAACCCACCGGGGGCGGCTGGGCGACCGGCGAGCTGGCAAAAAATCCCGCCTCAGGTGCGGAGGCGGGATTGCAGCTACAGGAGTTGTGTGCGCTGCGGAACGCACCGGACTCAAACAAGTCCCAAGCGCTGGCACACCAGGGCGACTGCTACGGCAAAACCCGTAATGCCCAAAGCGATCAGGGGGTGCTGTCCTTGACTGACGGCGAAGGAAGTGACAATCCCGGCTCCCAAGGCGGCGGTGACAGCAGCCCCCACCAAATCGCTATTAGGATTTCTGTCGTACATATTTAATATCCAGGGTTGAGTTTTTAAGTGCGGATGAGCCATCCTACCACCCCTGATTTGCCAGTGGAACCCCTGACTGAACGCTTGCAATTAATATTTAAACTTCGCCAATTTTCTTAACATTTTGTGGGGCGGGGCGGCCCCCCTGACTGCTGCGCTCCTGAATTTCTGGAGCGCTATCTATTCTGTAATTCGCTCAGTATTGCCGCCCTTAATCCACCCTTCCTGACCGCCGTCCTCCAAGCGCACCCGCTGCCATTGTTTATCAGCGTTTTCTTCCAGGACGACAACCTGTTCGTTGTATTCCACGCCCCCCACGCTTGCGGCTTCAAAGTTGGGACTCTCCCGCAAAAGCAGACCTTCTTGCCAGATAACGCGAGCTCGGTAGGCTCCCGGCGGTAGCGGCTTGGCCGAAGCTGTCGGTTGGGAGCCTGGCTGGATTGAATTCGCCGCCACAGAGTTCAGCAGCTTGGGAGAATTTTTGGCGCTCGATGCGGCTTTAGTGGTGGCACGCTCCTCTTCAAAAACGGGTCTTTCGGGCTGTGATGAGTGTTTGGCAGCCAGGTAGATGGCAGCAGCGATCCCGCCACCGGCCAGGAACGCCAGCGCCATCATCACGCCCAGCATAAACTGCAATACTAGAGAGAACTTGTTCATAAACGCTACTCAGTCAAACCGTTGCTTTATTCGCTCTTAAAAAGGTGACTCCCGCCAGACGCACGCTTTCAATCAGGACCTGCGGGCTGGCTCTGAATGCGGCGAGTCAAACTGCTGTACCTGGAGGCGAGACGCGCTTTACCGGCAGCCGCCCAGTCCTGCAGGAACGTGATTTGCTCCGACGCGGTGCGAGCTAGGGGCACAATCTGGCTGGCAGCTTCTAAAATATCATCAGTGGTGAAGTCTCGGTTCTGACTAAATCCAATATGCATGGCCTCAATCAGCGCCTGCTCGATTTCCGCCCCGGAAAAATCAGGCGTCTCGTAGGCTAGCCGGTCTAGATCGTAATTTTTCAAATTGTGGGGGCGCAATCGGGATAAATGCACGTCAAAAATGGCGCGGCGCTCTTCCCGGGAGGGCAAACCGACAAAAAAGATTTCATCAAACCGGCCTTTTCGCAACATCTCGGGCGGGAGAGACTGGATGTTGTTGGCCGTGGCCACCACAAACACCGGCGAGGTTTTTTCTGCCAGCCAGGTAATAACGGTGCCAAAGACGCGGCTGGTGGTGCCGGAGTCCCCTTTGCCATCCACACCGGCAAATGCCTTGTCAATCTCGTCTATCCACAGCACGCAGGGGGCTAGCGCTTCTGCCACCTGAATCATCTGCCTGGTGCGGGATTCCGATTCCCCCACCAGCCCGCCAAACAAGCGCCCCACATCCAGGCGCAGCAGCGGCAAGTGCCAGTGGTGGGAGATAGCTTTTGCCGTCAGCGACTTGCCGGTGCCCTGGATGCCGGCCAGCAGCAACCCTCTGGGGTGGGGCAGTCCGTATTGCCGCGCCCGTTCAGAAAAAGCGCCGCCGCGCCGCAGCAGCCAGTCTTTCAAGTTATCCAGCCCCCCAATGTCAGAAATTTTTTCGCTGGTGGGGTAGAATTCTAAAATTTGCGTCTGGCGGATGGTCTGGCGCTTTTCTTCCAGAATCAGCTCTACGTCATCCGCTTCCAGGTGGCCGTGAGTGGCGATGGCTTTGGCCAGCACTCGACGAATCCGCTCCACCGTAAGCCCTTGACAAGAGCGCACGATTTCGTCTATAATGCGCAGATCTAAAAATTTGCCGGTGGCGGCGAGCAGGCGCTCCACTTCGGCTTTAATTTCCGGGGCGGCTGGCAGGGGAAACTCCAAGACGGTCAAAATTTCGCTGAGGTCTTCTGGAATCAGCAGTTGCGGGGAGACAACAACGACATTTTTGGGCTGGGATTTCAGCAATCTGGCCAGATTGCGGAGTTTGCGGGAAACCGAGACATCTTCCAAAAAGCGGTGGAAGTCGCGCAGGATGAAGATGGCCGGTGCGGCTGAGGGCAGTTTTTCCACAAATTCCAGCGCCTGCAGGGGATTGCGGCGTCCAAAACCGAGGTCATTGGGGCTGCCCTGGTAGCCATCGACAAAATCCCAGATATAAACGGCTCTGTTCCCGAGCCCTGTCGCGCACTGTGCGATAGCTGCTTCGACTCGCTCTTCTTCGCGAGTCGGGATGTAAATCAGGGGATAGCGAGCTCGCAGCAGCAGTTCAAATTGATCGCGGAAGGCCATATCAGCTGTTACTTGTTATTGATTCCTGGGGATGGGTGATTGGCGAGCGGGTGGCATTGAGCTATTAGCTTTTAGCTGAAGCTACGAGCTAACAGCTCCCCTTGTCAATTAACAATTAACAATTAACAACTGAATCGACAACCTCCTATTGGGGGAGCTGTCCTTTGAGGGCTTCCAGGGCAGCCCAGCGGCGGTCGGCTGCCGGTTCACCGGCACCCGCCGGTGCCACCTGAATTCCCGGACACTGGCTTTCGCACAGCTGGCGGAAGGGAATTTCCAGACACAGCTGTTCGTACAGCCACTCGCCCGGTTGAAAATAGCCGTCAGGGGGAAGGGTTTCCACTAAATCTTCCAGAGCGGTTTCCCGTTCTAGGGGTACTCGATCGGGTTGCTCAGCTGCCACATCCAGCCAGATAAGTTCAGACGGGTTGATTTTCAGGCGGTAATTGTACTGTTTCAAGCAGCGGTGACAAGTGAGAGTAACAATCGCTTCAGCTTGGGCGGAAACTTCCAGATAGTTACCCTGGTGCTTCACCCGCATGCGCCCCCGGACGGGAGTCAGAGTTTCTAAATCGGGCAGAAACTCTTCAAACTCAATTATCTCTGTCCCTTCACGCGCTTTAGCCAGCTGGGGGATGTAAATTGTTTCCATGATGCCTGCCTCTTCCTGCTTCCTAGCGGTGAGCCGTCAGCAGCGATTCTGCGCCGTCAGCCAGTCGGGTGTGAGACATGTGTGCCCCCAGACTAGCTCTCGAAAGCTGATAGCTGACAGCTAAAATCATCGCAGACGCACCACCAAACGCCTGTCGGGTTCTTGGCCACGACTGTAGGTTTCTAAATCCGCCCACTCCTTCAAAAAAGTGTGCACCTGCCGCCGCTCTGCGGCAGAGAGGTCTTTGAGTTCGATCTCTTTACCCGTCTTGCGAGCCCGATCTGCGGCGGCTTCTGCCATTTCGCGGAGTTCGGCTTGGCGGCGAACCCGATACCCGTGCAGATCGATGGTGTAAGAGGCTTGATCCTCTGCCTCTCTGCCGATGTTGAGCGTGCTATTGGCGAGATACTGAATGGCGTCGATAACGGTGCCTTCAGGGCCAATTAAAATTTCAATTTGTTCTGGCGTCAGGTCAGTTTCATCAATAGTCAGCCAGTAGCTGTCAGCTTCCTCCAGGCCGGCGGGGCCTGGAGTTGCCGTAACGGTTGCGGGGAGCGAAGCTAGCAGAAGCAGTTGTTCTAACCACTGCTTGCCTCGCTGCATTTTACTTTGATCGCTCATAGCTCCCATCAGGCTTTCTTCTTGGAACGCCCTGGTTCAAAGGGAAGTGAGTCGCGTCCTTTGACCGTTTCAACTTTCGTCTGAGCCTCCACAATTTTCTGGAGGTTTTCCGGCAGGGGCTCCCGTGACAGAATAAACGTCTGGACGGTCTGGAATATGTTGGCAATCAGCATGTACATCAGCACCCCAGCCGGCAGGGGAAAGAACAGAAACATCCCGGAGAAAATAATCGGGGTGAGTTTGTTTACCGTATCTTGCTGGGGATTAGCGCTGCTGGCTCCCGGGCCTTGACCTGAGAGGAGCTGGTTGATATACAAGCTGATCCCAAACCCCAGCACCATGCCGACAATATCCCAGTGGATGGTTCCGTCTTCATCAAATGCGCCTACCCGACCGAGGGCGTCAATGAAGAGAAATCCTTTGTCAGCCGCTAAGCCTGGGATAGTTCCTTGAACCGTCACATCTCCTGGCTCTATGGCTTCCAGAGTGCCATCTTCATTGATTAGCACCCGCTCAAAGCCTTTGACGACCTTCCAGTGGGGGACAATTTTGGTTTCGGGATAGTCTGCCAAAATTGCGCTCAGGGGTTTGCCCTCGACTGTTTGAAATTCGATCCGGGTTTTTTCCCCAACAGCGAATTTATTGCCTCCGGGAAGCAGGGCGCTCACCGGCACGTGAACCTTATCGGCCACAAAAATATTCTGGGGTGGCGTCGTAAAGGCTTGTGGCTGAATCCGCTCGATTTGTTCTTGCGGGAAAATTTGCAAAGAAACGGTGTAATTCGCGTCTGAAAACGGCGAGCCCCGCAAAGTTGCAAACAGCGCAAACAGCACCGGCATCTGCAGCAGCAAGGGCAAGCACCCACTGAGAGGGTTGCCAAATTCTTGGTAGACTTTTTGCATCTCCTCCTGCTGCTTGGCAGGGTTGTCTTGGTAGCGCTCTTGAATCTCTTTGATCCGCTTTTGCATCACCGGCTGGGCCACTCGCATGCGCCGCATGTTGCGAATAGAACCGGCGTTCAGGGGAAAGAGGGCCAAGCGAATAACTAAGGTCAGGGCCACGATGGCCAGACCGTAGCTGGGCACGATCCCGTAGAAGAAATCCAGGATCGGCAGCATGACATTATTGGAAAGAAACCCGACACCAAAGTCCATTCGTTCTAATTCAACCTGTACGTTCTGGAACTTTCCGACTGCAACCCACTCAAATACTGGCCAGCCTGTAAGCCGCTTGGCACATTACAGCGCTGACAAACGCGCTATAGCACCTGCTTGAGGATCTTATATTTGTGGGGAGAGGGAGCCAGCGCAGGAGTTGATCCCTATTTGCTCAAACCGCTCCCCAAGTAGAAGCCTCAACCCTTGGGGCTGCCGAGGGCACCACTGACGCGCTGGGCTTGGGGAGACAATTTGTCGTTGATGTAGGCGTAAACGTCGCGGAACTTGGGAACGGCTCTCAGTTCCAAGCGACTCCCGTCTTTGAGGGTGAGCACCATGTCTCCCCAAGCGCCAAGACCTCGGGGCACGGTGATCACCTTGGCGATTTCCGCATAGATGATGTCGCTGCGGTCGCGTCCCATCCAGCCACCGGTCACTGATATGCGGCGATTGCTGATGCGGTAGCGCAGCCAAAGCGCCCGCACTATGGCTCCTACAGTCAGGGGCAAGCAGATGATTGTGAATCCCAGGAGGATATTAATGATTAAATCTCCAACATGAGGGCCACCCTCGTAGTAGGTTTCCTCTTTAATGCCCATTGAGTACCTCTGCTTGTGCCAACAACTGCTCTAATTCTTGCAGAAGTTGACGATAATTGCACTCGACCGCTGCCGGCTGGACTACTATAACGCAGTCCCAACCCGGTGACAGTCGGGGCAGCAAATGGAGCAGGGCAGCCCGAATCCGCCGCTTGATCCGATTCCGAACCACGGCGTGCTTGCTGACTTTCTGGCTGATAGAGATGCCGGTGCGAGTGGGCGCCTGGGAGTTGGGTGCCGCCGCCGGCACGGTTTGGCCAGACTTTTTGGCGTCACGGGATGCCGGTGCGTGCCGCCGGTATCTCAAGGTGAGGTGAGCGCCGGTGCGGCGAATCCCACCTCGGTATACGGCACTAAAGTCCTGCCGGTGCCTGAGTCGATTCTCTTTGGGCAACACCGCGCTTTTCTTTTATGTCTCCATCTTTTGCCGCCATCACCCCTCTATACTGCCAAACGATACCGCCCTTTGCTCCGGCGAGCTTTAATCACTGCTTGGCCATTTTTGGTGCGCATGCGGGCGCGAAAACCGGACACTCTCTTTCTTTTGCGGCTAGTGCCGTGTAGGGTGCGCTGGGTCATAGCATTTCCTGCGAGCTTGCCTATCTAAGCTTGAT
>CAZJNL010000192.1:0-7865 GCA_964546515.1 uncultured Oscillatoria sp. | reverse complement strand
TTTCTCTTGTAGAGACGCGATTTATCGCGTCTCTGAGTCCCGGATGCGTGCGGATCTAAAAATGTAGCGCTCCATTTTTTCAACAAAAACTTGCCGCTAATTAAGAAGTGGGTGCGTGTCCTCCCTTGAGGGAACGCACCCCACCACGACTGCGCTCGTGCGGAACGCACCTTGCGCAAGCGCCCCATAAGAATGTCGCGGTGCCGGTATTGACAGTTTTGAATGCGGTGCTATAATCAAATCGGAACAGAGGCAAAGGAGAAACAGTGGCGATCTGTCAAATGGCTCTGCGCCGTTGGCTGGTAGTGCCGGTCGTCCTAACGGTTGTGGGGAGTGCTTTTGAAGTCGGAGCTAAGCCGGCAGATATTTCTGTCGGGAAGTTAGAATCAACAGACAATCCCGTGTCAGCAGATGGGGAAATGCGCCCGCCAAAGGTGGTGTCTCAATTTCCCAATCCCATTCCTCCCAGGGAGCCTGAGTTACCAACACCCAGTATACCGCCCCCCCCAGTCAGAACCAATCGAGCCGGTGCAGCCAGCGCCTGCTGTGCCTGAAATCCGCCCGGATATTCCTGGAACTGTCACGGTTGAGCGGTTTGAGTTCGAGGGCAATACGGCATTCAGCGCCGAAGAGTTGGGCGATCTGCTCAAACCCTTTACGGGAAAGCCTATCACCTTTTCGGAACTGCTGCAAGCGGAAGCTGCTCGATCCCGGGTAGCGCTGGCTCCGCTTCCCGCAGCAACTCCAAAGACTCCCGAGCCGGTGGTTCGGCAAATTCGAGCCTTTCTGGAGTTCCCTCGGACTTGGGTTGAGGTTCAAAATTCATAGGGTATTGTCAATTTGTAATTGATACTTTATAATAGCAGCCGGACGAGGGGCTTGTGGCATTTGTAGAGACGCGATTTATCGCGTCTCTACAATACCGTCCCTATCGGCTATGATATGAATCCATCACTTCCCCCCCCATGCGAGCGTGACAAACGAGCCCTCGATCGCTATTATGAAGCAGAAGCCCGCAATTCTTCCAGGCGAGCCAAAACCTCGGCGCTGTGAATCGCCGGTCTGACGCCCACAAACCTCTCGCGGAGGATGCCATCAGGGTCGATAATAAACGTATGGCGCATCGAGAGGTAGCCCAGCCAAGAGCCATAAGCCTTGCTGACGCTGCCATCCGTATCCGCTAGCAGCGGGAATTTCAGACCTTCGGAGTCACAGAATTCGGCGTGGGAATCCACATCGTCAGCACTGACGCCAAGGATTTGAGTGTTGCGGGCCAGATATTTGGGCAAATCTTGCTGAAACCGGCGAGCTTCTAGGGTGCAGCCAGATGTGAAGTCTTTTGGATAAAAATACAGGACCACCCACTGTCCACGAAAGTCAGAAAGTGAAATTAAGCCTTTCCCGGTGTTGGTAGGCAGGGTGAATGCGGGTGCCGGTTGATTCAAAGGAGGCAGCTTACCTCCAAGGGCAGTGGCGGCTGGGGTGCAATTGAGCCAAGTCAGGAATGCCAGACAGCAGGCAACTAGAACGCTGAAGAAACTGCGACGGGAGATCATGGTAAAAACCGAACACTGTACTTTACACAAGTTTACAATTAGGGGAGAGACTCTCAGAAGCCCCTCGTTAAAATGCACTTGGGGTTCCTGGCGCGGCGGCAAAGTGGAACTTTTGTCGCGCTTATTGCCACGAAAAGCCAATGAGGGGTAGTTATGACGCGGTATGCGTTAGTCGTTGGGATTGCGGATTATGACAGTTTGCCCAGCCTGACAAAGCCCACCCGCGATGCCGAAGCGGTGGCCCAGCGACTGGAAAAGCACGGTGACTTTCAAGTCGAGCGCTTTCCCAAGCGCTGGAATCCCGACAAGAACTGCTATGAGGTAGCCCAGGAGCGACTGACCGGCAAACAGCTCGGGCGATCACTGCGAGAGTTGTTTGCCTTCATTTCCAGGAAACCAGAGGACAAGGAGTTGCGCAGAGATCGGGGTGACAGCGAATACCCTATCTGGATGGGTTCCGGCAACTCCCTGACTTTAGTCAGCTATCCGCCCAAACAGACCCCACGAAAAGCCAGTCAAACCTTTCCTTACCGGGGGTTGCAGCCCTTTGAGCGGGCGAGCGCCCGCTTCTTTTTCGGGCGCAAGCCGGTCATCCAGAACCTGCGGCAAGAAGCGGTCGGAGGGCAATTTTGTGCTGGCGATCGGGGCTGCCGGCAGTGGCAAGTCTTCCACAGTCAAAGCCTGCTTGATTCCTTTGCTGGAAGCCAGCAGCTGGCGAGTCCTAGACCCCATTGTGCCAGGAAGCGAGCAGGTGGAGGAGTTGAAGCGAGCCTTAGCCGCGCTAGTGCCGGCAAAACACGCCCGAGAGCTTGACTCCCTGATCGACACTGCGCCCGACCTCCAGCCTGCCATTCAACTTCTGCCCGGATCGGAGCGCGTCTTGCTCGTGCTAGACCAGTTTGAAGAAGTGTTTGCCGTCCCCTCCCAACCCGCCGACCGGCACCGCTTCATCGAACTCTTAACCCGGATTTCCCAGATTCCCTCTCGCCGCCTAGCCACTGTCATCCTCCTGCGGGCAGATTTTCTAGAACCCTGTTTGGACTATCCATTGCTGACTGAGCTGATTCAAGAGCGGGCAGTTTACATACCGCCTTTAGTGGGAGACAGTTTGCAGCAGGCGATCGCTTATCCAGCTTCCCTGAGTGGCTTCCAACTGGAAACCGGCTTGCTGGAAGCTATCTTAGAAGATGTCAGTCAAGAGAAGAGCGGCTTGTCCAAGCTGCAATTTTCCCTCACCCAACTTTGGCACCAGCGCCACCGGCACACCCGCCAGCTGACCTTGGCCTTGTACCGGCAGCTGGGAGGCGTCAGCTCGGCGCTCAACCGGCATGCGGAACAGGTGTATCACAGCTTTAAGCCGCAGCAGCAAGATTGGGTCAAGCAAATCTTCTTGCAACTGGTGCGAGAAAGCACCGGCATTCAGAAGGTGCGCCAGCGCCAGCCCAAATCGCAGCTGCTGGCGATTGCCGGTGAAAGTCCGGATGAAAGACTTGCCCTCAGTGACAGTCTTGACCGGCTGGTTGCGGGAGGGCTGCTGGCCACTGGTGAGTCCGCAACAGGAGAAGTCTGGGTGGAGCTAGCCGGTATTGCCTTGATCGAGGGGTGGGAGCGGTTTGCCCAGTGGCGTCAGGAATACCGGTGTCAGCGGCTGTGCGGTGGTGCCGGTGAGGTTGTGACAGCCCCAGAGTAATGTCATGTCGAATGCCGGTGGCATCTGATTTATTAAAACCTCTTGTAGAGACGCGATTTATCGCGTCTCATGCAGGGGAGTCTCATCCAGGGGAGCGCAATTTATCGCGTCTCATGCAGGGGAGTCTCATCCAGGGGAGCGCAATTTATCGCGTCTCATGCAAGGGAGAAAGATAAAGAATTCCGATTGTCCG
Organism: uncultured Oscillatoria sp.; assembly: GCA_964546515.1. Taxonomy (GTDB): domain Bacteria; phylum Cyanobacteriota; class Cyanobacteriia; order Cyanobacteriales; family Oscillatoriaceae; genus Oscillatoria. The sequence continues at coordinate 4,426 of CAZJNL010000192.1, read as the reverse complement.
GTTTAAGAAACCTGGTTTCTTTAAGAAACCAGGTTTCTGCACCCCAGGAGTAAAGTGACCGCCTGCAGCTACCCCAGGGGAAGCCGGTGCGCGTCTGCGGTTGGTTTGGCTTTCGCCGAACTTATCGGAGGACGAAATCCTCAACCCCGATCAGGTTGCTTTCGACTCCACTCAGGGATGCCAGCAGCTCCCCGGTGCCGGCAATACGGATTGAGGTGGCACCGGCACTAGCGGTGATGGACAGTTGCTCGAATCTCAAGGTGCTGGTTAATCCCAGGAAATCAATCCCGTTTTCAAAGTCAGTGATTATATCACTTTCTTTGCCTTTTGTCAAGATAAAGGTGTCGGTGCCAAAGCCGCCGGTGAGGGTGTCGCTGCCGAAGTCTCCGCAGAGGAGATCGTCGCCATTGCTGCCGGTGAGACTGTCACTGTCAAAGCCGCCGTACAGGGTATCATTGCCCTCCCCGCCATCCAGGGTATCATCGCATTGCCATTGAGGGCGTCTGTGCCCTCCCCGCCATTGAGGCTATCATTGCCGAGGTTGCCCAATAGCACATCAAAGCCACTGCTACCAAAGAGGGTGTCACTGTCTTTCCCCCCGCAGAGGGTATCGTCGCCTTCCCCTCCATCAAGGTAGTCAGCGCCCATATTGCCGAAAAGCAAGTCGTTGCCGTTTGCACCACTGAGGGTGTCATTGCCACCGTTGCCCTCGAAGGTATCCGCGCCGCCGGTGCCGGTGAGGGTATTGCGACGGCATCTCCAGTTATGGTATTGCCGCTTGTACTGTCATCATTGGGGGGTGTGTTGGGATTTGGCAGTATGCTGCTGGTATCGCCGGGAAGGGGGGTTGTGCCGGCCCCGGCTGGTTTGCTGCCGGTATCGCCGGAAACAGTGGTTGTGCCCCTATCTCCTGTCAGGGTATCGCCTACCGTATTTCCACAGGAGAGTTGCACCGGCATCTTCCGTGAGAGTATCGCCTACCGTGTCGTGGGGAAGGGTTGCACCGGCATCTCCGCAAAAGGTATCACTATCGGTATTGCCTGTCAGGGTAGTTGCACCGGCATCTTCCGTGAGAGTATCGCCTCCCGAATCTCCGGGAAGGGTTGCACCGGCATTTCCGGAAAAGGTATCACTATCGGTATTGCCTGTCAGGGTAGTTGTGCCGGGATCTCCGAGAATAGTCTCCTCTGAGGTATTGCCTGTCAGGGTAGTTGTGCCGGTATCTTCCGTGAGAGTATCGCCTACCGTGTCGCGGGGAAGGGTTGCACCGGCATCTCCGCAAAAGGTATCACTATCGGTATTGCCTGTCAGGGTAGTTGCACCGGCATCTTCCGTGAGAGTATCGCCTACCGTGTCGCCGGTAAGGGTTGCACCGGCATCTCCGGTAACGCTATCGCCTACCGTATCGCCGGGGAGAGTTGTGCCGGCATCTCCGGAAATCTCGTCACTGTAATTGCCGGTCGGGGTAGTTGTGCCGGCATCTTCTGTGAGAGTATCCTCGCCGCCGCTTCCGGGAAGGGTGGTTGTGCCGGCATCTTCTGTCAGGGTATCGCTGTCGAAATCGCCGGGGAGAGTAGCTGTGCCGGCATCTCCGGTAACGCTATCGCCAACAGTATCTCCACAGGAGAGTTGTGCCGGCATCTCCGGGAACGCTATCGCAAACAGTATCTCCACAGGAGAGTTGTGCCGGCATCTCTGTAAATCCCGTCAATGTAATTGCCGGTAGCGAAATGCGTGCCATTATATCCGGAAATATCGTCAATTAAAGTGCCGGTCGGGGTAGTTGTGCCGGCATCTTCTGTGAGAGTATCCTCGCCGCCGCTTCCGGGAAGGGTAGTTGCGCCGGCATCTTCTGTCAGGGTACGCCCTTGAGTATCCCCAGGGAGGGTGGTTGTGCCGGCATCTTCTGTCAGGGTATCCCCAACCGTATCTCCACAGGAGAGTTGCACCGGCATCTTCTGTGAGAGTATCCTCGCCAGTATCTCCGGGAAGGGTAGCTGTGCCGGCATCTTCTGTGAGAGTATCGCCAACCGTGTCGCCGGGGAGAGTTGTGCCGGCATCTCCTGTGAGAGTTGGATTGACAGTGCCGGTGGCGCTGTTTTCTTCTACGCTGTCACCGTTGAGGCTGATGTCTGTGGGCGCAGAGTTAGATTTGTCAGGCGGGCTAACGAATACTGAAGGACGAAAAGAATGTTCCATCACATCCATCTGGAAGTCTATGTTTCCCAAAGCGTTGAAAATTACGACCTCTGGATACTGATCTGTACCGCCCCAATTTAAGTATTCTCTTGAGGCGATTTCGTATAGTTCCTGGAATGATGGGTAGTAGCTGAAAACGCCGCTGTAGGCTTCCATCACCGGCTTTTCAAACGCCAAACAAACCTCTATCTCCCCAGTAGTGACCTCCAACTCCCAGTCACCCCCCAATGCGGCACTCCCCGTCCGCTTCCGCGAAGCCGCAACCGCCGCACCCGTAAGCCGGCTCACCTCTTCTACAAAGGCTTTACCAATCTCCCCAGCTGCCACTTCGCACCCATATATAAAGATGCCGGCATCTGGTGCCAAAGCAGCCCCCCACTCTTGCAATTTACTTGCGTATTTCCCCAGTCCCCGCTCAGGCGTGCCGAACCCAGCTGCAAGGTTCCAGGACTGCCGTGGGAGACAATGTGGACGCTAGAAATGCCGGTGCGATTAGCCAGAACTTCTGCAATCTGCTCTACCCCGTCTCCTTCTGAATCGAGTACAATCACTTCCGCACCGGCACTCACTCCAGCCACTAGACTTTCACAGTCCTCAACCGCTGAGTCAATAAATACGATATTCGATGATCCGCTCACAGTTTCCATTTCTTTAACTCCGCTATCACCTGCTTCTTTTGTGTCTCCATCCTATCCCCGCTATTTGGGATAAATTGGCTGACTTTGCGGCTGACTTTGCGGCTCATTTCACGGCTCATTTCACGGCTCACCTCTCCAGCCCTTCCCCACAACAAAACCTGATGCCCAAAGGCATCGCTGCCTTTAAATCTTCAGTCTGTGCCGCATTTCCCAGATAAGAAAACTGCCCCAAAAATTTACTCTTGTTTGAGCGATTTTACAGCGCCTTAATCCAGTTGCCAGCCGCCACCCGAACGCCTTTCAGCCCGGCAGTGGGATTGGACTGCACCTTATCCTTGTGAGCTTAAGTAAACAATCTTAAACAATTATAAACAAGAGTAAAGAAATAGACTTTTCTCAGCCGACTCGCCAGAGAGCGCTCCAGCCGGCCTTGGCCATAATCGTTGGGCCAAGAGGGCGCTACAGCTGGGACTCCCGGGTTGTGGCCCAACCAGCCGCGCGGGGCAGCCGGTCATAGGGTCCCGCCTAAAACAATCCTTAACCTGACACGAAGCGCAGCAGCCGGCATGGCCCACGCAGCGGCGTCCGTAAACCTCTGATACGATTGGGATGGAACAGCACTGCCCTCTACTCCCTGTCATGTAAAAAAAATTATGGATTTGTCAGCCAATGCAATATTCGTTTACCTGCTGGTCGCAATTTTCAGCCTGATGCTGGTGATGATTGCCCTGCACTTTCTCATTAAGATTATAGAATATTTAGTGCGTGAAGCCATTGAAGCTTACCTTCATTTAGCTTCTAGAAACCGGGAAGATAGAGCGGAAACTTTAGAAAGTTATTGGGCAGAGAATCCAACTGGCGAATCCGAAACAGCAGTTAGAAGCGACCCTCAAAGAGGGAGGCGGTGGAAAAACCTAGAGCTAGCCGTCCTTATATGGCTTTTTCTGGCCACCATGTCCTTACCCATCTCATTCAAGTTCTTCTCGCAGCAACCATCTCCCGTTCCTGCAGCCGGAAGCCGGGCCGGTGTGGCAACGCCTTCTCCCGCAACTCCCGCACCCGCCGGTTTAGACTATAGCAACTTGAAAGAATATTTAAAACAAAAAAATTGGAAAGCTGCCGCCGATGCCACCTAGGAATTGCTATTGAAACTGGCAGGATAAAAGTCCCAACAGAGAGGGTACATTGATTCCAAAGATATGGAAAGCTTTCCTTGCAACGAAATCAAAATAATTGACAGCCTTTGGCGAGACGCGAGTGATGGGAAGTTGGGCTTCAGCGCCCAGCAAATCATCTACAAATAGCGAGGTCAAAACTGGCAACAGATGTACAACCTGGTAAAATGGGGACGCCTGCAAGGTGACAGCTTTGTTATGCTTGTTGACAGAGAGCTGAACTGGCAAACTAGGAGACTGGAATACAAATCTGGAATGGCACCCAACTTTGACAACCCTCCTGCCGGCCATTTACCTGTTACAATAGGGATTGTCCGGGGCAAAGAATTCCCCCAGTTTGCCGAGTTATGCCAATTTTAAGCCTGTCTTAACCAAATCATAACCTGACTGCCCGGGCTGTAGTTGCCAGAAACT
>CAZJNL010000191.1:3454-7885 GCA_964546515.1 uncultured Oscillatoria sp. | reverse complement strand
GCGCTCGCTCGTGCGGAACAGCTTGTTTTTGCGACACACAGTCATCTCCTCTCGTCTTTGCTTTGGATTAATATAGGTGATTCAGAGCGAGAAGCGTATCTGTCTCCAGAGGGAAGAACGCCTGCAAGCTTATCTATCCGCAGACTCATTAACAATTAACAATTTAAATTTAAAATAAAAAGCTAAAATAGGATAGCCTCAATAAAAAACCTCTCCCCCCTACCCCCCACCCGGTACGGAGAGGGGGTAATTCTCCGCCTACCGGCTGAACGCGGGGAGTAGGGGGTAGGGGGTGGAAGGCTTTTAAGTTTATTTATGCCAACCTACTGATAAAAGAAAAGTTTTTGTAGAGATTTAGGCTGCTGAATTCTATGCCGCAATACTTCGGAAAACTTCCAACCACCGACCAGCCCAGGTCAAGCATTGGGGCAGTGCTAGACGTGCGGCGCGAGGAGCGATATGTCCGCGTCAATTGTGGTGGCCCGCGCCTGTCCGTCAGCGTGCTGGCACCGAATCTGATGCGGGTGCGGATGACGCCAACCGGCTCCTTTGCGCCGCGCCGCTCTTGGGCGGTGACGCGGGACGATCGAGAGTGGGCGGTGGTGCCTTTCGAGTTTCGGGAAAAAGCTGACGCCGCAGAAATCGAAACTGAGCGGATAAGGGTGCGAATAGCGCTTGACAAATGTCGGATTGTGTGCTATACAAAAGAGGGTCAACCATTTGCTGAAGATAGTGATTTTGGCATGGGTTGGCGTCTGGGTGCGGTTGCGGGCTGGAAGCGCATCGAAGCGGAGGATCACTTCTACGGTTTTGGGGAGCGCACCGGCTTGCTCGACAAGCTGAGCGAGGTAAAAACCAACTGGACGTTTGATTCCCTGGATTACGACTCGTTCACCGATGAAATGTACCAGGCGATTCCATTTTTTATCGCCCTGCGTCCTGGCGTTGGCTACGGGATTTTCTTCAACACGACATTTTGGAGCCAGTTCGATATTGGTGCCGAAAAGCCGGGAGTTTGGCGGATGGAAACGCGGGGCGGCGAGCTGGATTACTATATTATTTACGGGCCGGAACCGGCACAGATTGTGCGCACCTACACCCAGCTAACGGGGCGAATGCCGCTCCCGCCTAAGTGGGCGCTGGGATATCACCAGTGTCGGTGGAGTTATGAAACTGAAGCGGTGGTGCGGGAACTCGCCTGGGAATTTCGCACTCGCCGCATCCCCTGCGATGTGATTCATCTCGATATCGACTACATGCGCGGCTACCGCGTGTTTAGTTGGAGTGCTAAGCGCTTCCCAAATCCGAAGCAGTTGGTGAGGGATTTGGCGCGGGATGGCTTCAAGACGGTGACGATTATTGACCCGGGGGTTAAGTACGAGCCAGAGGCAGATTATCAGGTATTAGATGAGGGAATAAAAAACGACTATTTTGTGCGACACGCTGACGGGCGGATTTTCTACGGGTATGTTTGGCCTGATAAAGCGGTTTTTCCCGATTTTTTGGGCTCTGGTGTGCGGAAATGGTGGGGGGATTTGCACAAAAGCCTTACCGATATTGGGGTTGCGGGCATTTGGAACGACATGAACGAGCCGGCGCTCGACGACCGGCCATTCGGAGCTCCGGGAAATAAGATATGGTTTCCTCTGGATGCGCCGCAGGGGGGAAGAGGGCGATCGCACGACTCATGCAGAAACGCACAACCTGTACGGGCTGATGATGGCGAGGGCGTCAAGCGTTGGGTTGCACCGGCACCGTCCGGCGGAGCGGTCGTTTGTGCTGACGCGATCGGGGTATGCCGGCGTGCAGCGGTGGTCGTCGGTGTATATTGAGTTGCGCTATCAGTTATTGCCGTACATTTACACGCTGTTTTGGGAAGCGGCGACAGCCGGCGCTCCGATTTTGCGACTGCTGCTGTATGATTTTCCTAATGATAGCAAAACTTACGCGCTTTACGACCAGGTATTGCAAGGGTCCGTGGCTGATGGCAGCGCCGGTTTATCGCCCTGGGGTGGAGTGCCGCGCGGTGTATTTGCCGGCAGGGGTTTGGTATGATTGGTGGAGTGGGGAGCGCTATGAAGGAGCCACTCATATTTTAGCGCACGCGCCGCTGGAGCGGATGCCGCTTTATGTGCGTGCCGGTGCGGTGATTCCGATGATGCCGGTGATGCAATACGCTGATGAGCGTCCGCTGGATGAATTGAGGTTGCGAATATGGCCGGGAAAGGGTGAGTGGGCGCTCTATGAAGATGACGGGAATACGTTTGAATATCAAACGGGCGCTTGGGCGATAACAACTTATATTGTGCAATCGCATGGGGAAGAAATTCTCGTGGCTATTGGGGCGCGGGAGGGGCAATGGAAGCCGCCGGCGCGGGAGATAATTGTGGAAGTGGTAGGCGTGGGAAAGCAGCGTTTTGTTGATGACGGTGCCGCACGCCGGCTGGTGTTCTAATATCTGGTCGGGTTGAATGCCGGTAATTAGGGAAAGTAGGGGCGGTTCAATTGTGCCCGCCCGACCGCCAGGAGCGGAGGAGAGAAATTATAGCACTTGCCAAATTGGTTAGGAAGTTAGACACCTAATGTTCTTGAGGGCAGGCCGAACGCAGTCCCTACGGATTGTCTGTGCTATACCCCGCTGGGACAGGCATCTTGCCTGTCGATGATGTCCTTGAGGGCAGGCGAGATGCCTTGTCTGTAGAACGCCCAGTCGCGTCTCTACTGTCCTCGCCGGGAAGTTGCGGTCGCTCGCCCAGCAGCTACCGCTGCCCCTGTCCTGTCCCTCAAACCATCCGCAAAACAGGTTTGATGGCTGTGCCCTGCAGTGAATCGGCAGCAGCTTGGTTGATATCCTCCAGATTGTAGTAGGAAATCAGCCGGTCAAATGGAAAGCGACCTTGCAAGTACAATTGGATTAACTTGGGGATGAAAATATCGGGAATACTGTCCCCCTCGAGAATCCCCCGAATTGTGCGGCCAAACAGGATATTGTTCATATCAAAGCTCACCTCAGTACCCAGCGGTGAGAGCCCGAGCAGACCGCATACGCCAAGCAGCGCGAGGGAGTCAGCAGCTTGCCGAGACACCTGAGGCAGCCCGGTAGCTTCCAGAGAGTAGTTAACACCAGTGCCAGTAATTTCCAGGATGGCTTCAACGGGATTTGTCTCCTTTGGATTGATGGTGTGGGTGGCACCCAATTCTTTGGCGAGCTTCAAGCGGGCGGGGTTGATGTCAACTGCGATGATGGCGGTACAGCCAACCAAAACTGCTGCCATAATAGCGCTTAACCCAACCGCGCCGGTGCCAAAAATGGCAATCGACGAACCGGCTTTGGGGTGCAGGGTGTTGATGACTGCGCCGGCACCAGTTTGAATCCCGCAACCCAGGGGGCCAAGTATTTCTAGGGGCACGTCTTCGGACACCTTGACGACATTGCCCTCTGTTGCTAAAGCGTGCGTTGCTAGTGAAGACTGCCCGAAAAAGTTGCCATGAATGACTTCGCCATTTTTGCGCAGGGTGGGAGAGCCATCCAGCCTTGCGCCGCCAAAGTTAGAGCTAACATTTTGCTGGCAGTAAGCCGGTGCACTACTTTTGCAATTGACGCAATTGCCGCACGACAGGTAGCTCAAGACGACGCGATCCCCTGGCTTGACTTTAGTGACGCGATCGCCAACCCGCTCGACGACACCGGCTCCTTCGTGTCCCAGTACCGCTGGGAGGGGCAGCGGGAAATATTGGTCGCGCACGCTCAAGTCGGTGTGGCACAAGCCGGTGGCGGCAATGCGCACGAGCACTTCGTCGGAGCGGGGAGTGTCAAGCTCTAATTCCTCAATGGTAAAAGGTTGGGATTTTTCGCGGGCTACTGCTGCTTTAATTTTCACGGTTGACGGCTTGTTGGGGTTATGACACTTTCCAGATTTATCATATTCTGGCTCAAAAGTCTAACTGAGCGCAGGGAAAGCTGAGTTTCAGGGTGCGGGTGGCCGGTCGGTTTCGCGACCGCTGTCGGCCCACACGATGGTCTGAATTACGAGAATATTTTTCATGGTATTGTTAAAGAACTGATAGTATTCCATTCCCTCATATCTTGCGCCATTCCGCTCGACAGGTGGGCACAGCTGAGCGGGAGCGTAAAACTTTTGAATCCGCGCTCTTGTAGAGACGCGACATGTCGCGTCTTTACAAAAGCCCTTGCGTTCTCTAATTAGCCCCACTCAGCACGGGCTTTGTTTGTCGCAGTGAATTTCTAATCGCCTGGATCTTAGCAAAAGTGGAATGCTCCTGCAGTGGGGCGGGTTTATCAATATCCTCAGTTGTGTGGCTTCGATTTCGGGTGAACCCGCCCCTACAGGTAAACCGGGGATACCCGCAGAGTGGGGGCGGGTTTATCAATATCCTCAGTTGTGTGGCTTCGATTTCGGGTGAACCCGC
>CAZJNL010000191.1:0-3354 GCA_964546515.1 uncultured Oscillatoria sp. | reverse complement strand
CTCAGTTGTGTGGCTTCGATTTCGGGTGAACCCGCCCCTACAGGTAAACCGGGGACACCCGCAGAGTGGGGGCGGGTTTATCAATATCCTGAGTTGTGTGGCAAATATTTCGGATGAACCCGCCCCTACAGCTACTTTTGAGCCGAGGCAACTAGCGCCGCCATCGGCAGAACCAGTTTGTCATTTTTCATATAGCTTGACGCTGCCTGATTGACGGCGGCGCGGATATTTTCCAGCGACTGACTGTTCTGAACTCTCAGCAACCCGCCTGTTCTTGCCGTACCTTTATAAAAAGCGTCGAACAGTTCGTCACCGCTAGAAAGTTCCCAACTCAGCGGGATTTTATGGACTGAGGGATTTGCAAAACCGGCACTTCGCAAAGCCTCCACACAGCGTTCTGGGTCGCTAAATTTAAAGAAGGGTGGCCCTTCTGGGAGAGAGACACCGGCATCGCCCTGGGTTTCGATGGCGTGAATCATAATTTTGAGTCCGATTGAATGTTCTGGCTTTTCCCAGATAGTAAAGGCAAACTTCGCCCCACTGCGAATGACGCGAAAGGCTTCGGAGATTGCTTTTTCTGGTTGGGAGAGGTGCAAAATCCCAAAATTCATGACAGCAGCGTCAAATTGCGAGTCTTCAAACGGCAGAGATTCCGCATCTCCTTGTTGGAATTCGACTTGGGGATGGATTTGTCGGGCTTTGGCGAGCATAGATTCGGAAAAATCCACCCCGATTGGATGGCATCCCCGCTTGAACGCCTCGGCGGCGACATAGCCGGGACCTGTTGCGATATCGAGCAATTTTGTGCCGATGCCGGTGCTGACAGCATCGAGCAGGGGTTCAATCGTCTGGCTTGTGAGAGAGCCAAAAGAGGAGTGATATTGGTCAGCGGATTGCTGCCATCCGCGATATTCAAATTCTCGAAAGGCATTGGGAGGATTGGCGGCTTCTGTCATGTTGAAGTTCCTTTGTTTTTAGGACTGATTCAGGAGTCTTATCTAGGCTACCCTAAAACTGGCACCAGTAACTAAAGTTAGTGAAAGTTGGTGGGGTGCCGGTGTTAGGCAGCAGGGGGAGTGCCGGTGTTAGCCAAAAATGGCGAAAGGGTGTATAATAGAGGGGCCATAGTTTCTGGAAAAGCGATTATTCCCACCGCAGCGCTGGCAGTGCTTCCTTCTTTGTTGTTGGGCGACAAAGATGTACCCGCCTGTTAACCTAGTCCGCTTAGATGAGCGCACCGGCAATGTCTTCATTCTGTTTGGCGAAGAAATCGAGATTGAAATAGACGGATGCGGGTAATTGAGGGAGTAAATATGGAACATAATTTTCAGCAAATGAGTCGGAAATAGTTCCGTTCATACGTTTGGTTGCGTCGAGATTATCATCAGGCTTTTTCTGCTTATATGGACAATCTACATGAAGAAGGAACCGCGATAAAATGTCCTCCATTGAAGTCAATTGAGGACAAATTCTCCGGAGTTTATTGAGAAACTGCGCAAAGATACGGGCCGGCAAGCGTAATATCAAAGTTGGAGGGCGTTCGCTCCTCTTCGCCAGACAAAAGAAATCGCGCCCTCCTCATGGTCGGTAAGCCTCAACTTTCAGATAGCGCGGCGAGCATTTCATCGATATTGCCGTATCTCTCGGTGCTGCGGAATTGAGTTGCGCGGTTAATGATACCGGCAAGCTGGGGATCTACTCCCTGCAAATCAATTTTGCCATCCCGCAAGCGCTGCCGGTAGTTAGCATCACCCAGCACGCAGTACGCGGCTAAACGTCCGAGGGAGAAAATATCATTTTGGGGCTTGCCTCGGTGGGGGTGCTTGTGAACCTGCATCTCCGGTGCTGAGAAAGAAGACTCAAAATCATTGCTAAATACTTGTGTGGACAAGCACCCCTCATCAATCAGCGGACTCGTCAATCCTGCGATTAAATGTTTTTCTCCACCGTGGGATTCGAGATTGGGAGCAACTAAGACGTGTTCTGGTCTGATATCGTGGTGAATGATGTTTTGCCGGTGCAACTCCTTGACAGTATTAGCGAGATGTCTCAGGAAAGACTTGACAATTGCCACCGGCAGTGATTTACGACCTTTGAGCAATTCAGCCAGCGTCTCGCCTTCAAAGCGTTTAAACGCTATCACCACCATATCTGGCAGTTCCTCGAAAGTGAGGACACGCATCACATGGCGACTTGGAAATTCGTAAAGGGCTTTCATGCGTCGTTGCACGCGGTCGAGAAACCTGTCAGAATTGTCATTCCACGGCCATGTACGGTAAATCCTTACCTCCACCGGCACTCCCGGAGGATCTTTTACTCCCTCATAGGCAGTCATGGAAATAGGGCATCCTGGCTCCCTGCGGTTAAGCTGTTTGTCGAGACGGATGCCGCACAGCGAAATGCCACCTTTCACCTGTTGGGGAAGTGCCTGGAGTTTCTCAAAAATCAGGCGTCGCTCATCCATTGTGTGGGTGCGCCCTTTGTGAGCTTTTCCGTCTGCAACAATGGCATCCACAAGTTCGCTCAACTTTAGCACCCGCAGGTTGAACACCTGCCCATCATGGGTATGTGGATGATTATTGGGAGTCACCTCTGCATGCTCCGGCACAACGATGAGAGATTGGACGCGATAATTTCCCAAAACTTTTATAACCTTGCACAGCGCGTGCAAAATACTTCCTTTCTGCTTGGCGACATGAAAGGGGTTGGGTAATTGTCGCAGCACTTTTGTCTGGCCATCTTCCCTTGTGAATTCAGGGGACTCTTTCCTCCACTCAGCCGGACTGTTTCCTGGAATATTGTAGTAGCCAGGTTCATACTCCTTGGCGTCGATAGTATAGGCAGACCTGGACAGCAACAGAACGATATCATGTTCCTTCGGATTGTAACGGTCGTTAACCTTTGGCAGCAGGATATTGTGGGCGATGAAGCCATCTTCATCGAGTCGGCGGCTCAGCTCCCACAGCACTGCCCCCTCGAAATCATTTCCAATAAGATGAGGAGTGTATTGTAAAGGCATCAGTTATCTCCGGGTTTAAAAGCAATCAAAGTCAAGTCATCCGTCTCGCCCAAGTCAGCCAGTTTTTTAGTAAGTTCTTCCACCCCTTTCTGAAGATTATCTGTCCAGTCGCGAATTGTCTTGAGGAGGTTAGTCTTCTGAAAACCCTCATTTCCTGATATCACCCCATCAGAACACAAAATCAGCAGACCGTCAGGCGGAATACTATCGCTCCCCCCTATACCCTTCCAGTCCTTGGGCGGTGCGCCGATGTGATTCGACAAACTGGTAAGCCCTTCCCTACTCTTGATTTTTTGGTCATCCAGGGAAAACGCTAGGGAGAGTTCGCCATATGG
>CAZJNL010000190.1:0-7886 GCA_964546515.1 uncultured Oscillatoria sp. | reverse complement strand
TCCTAAACTGACTGTCTATTGCTACACACTTTATCATAAATATCTGGCCCATACAACTTAAGATAGCGAGTTCTAAGTCAGTTTGCGATCAAAGCAAACTTCCCCAAGAGCGCTAGTTGCAAGGGCGCAAAGCTTCCGCCGGCTGTTAAGTCAGGTTTTGGCAAGAACCCCCGCTTTGCGAGCAAAGCAAGCTTATGTATCCCATGATAGCACCGGCACCCAGCGCCAGCAACGTTAATCCGCGCTACCTGACAGCAGTCATATTAACAGGGCGTGAGGTGCGGCAAAATCGGGATAGAGGGGGTTTCCCCCCGCACCGGCTGTCCCTGCCGGCTGTTCCGCATACAATATAGATGCAGCCCGATTCGAGAGCGAATAGCCGCGCTACCTCAGCTAGAGGGCGTTTTCAATGCTTGCTCGCTCTATGATCTTGAATGATATGAATAACCGAGGGAGCAAAAGAAACAACAATAATCCCTGCAACAATCGGCAATAAATACTGGTCAACATCAGGAATACTTTTACCCAGAAAATATCCCATTAGCGTCAGTCCGAAAGTCCAAATGAAGCCGCCGATGAGGTTGTAAAACATAAATGTCCGGTAACGCATGGCAGCAATACCGGCAACGATCGGCGCGAAGGTGCGGACGATTGGCATGAAGCGAGCTAGCACTATGGTTTTCTTGCCGTGCTTTTCATAAAAGTTTTGGGTTTTGACCAAATGTTTCTTTTGAAACAGCCTGGAATCTTCCTTTTGAAATAACTGGCGACCGAATCTGTACCCTGTTGCGTAGCCAACATTATCGCCCAGAACCGCGCAGACAAAAGCGCCAAATACGAGAGAGCGAATGTCAAAGAAGCCGGGCTGTGATGCTATAAACCCAGCAGTAAAGAGCAGGCTATCTCCCGGAAGGAAAAAACCAAACAGCAATCCCGATTCGGCAAAAATAATGGCCCACACGCCAAATAAGCCGATTGATTTGATAAGTTCTGGCAATTCAGGCATTTGAAATTCTCCCAGTGGAAGTAAGGGTGGGAACAAGTTCCCGCACAGCCGGCAGATTCACCGGCATCCCCGGCATCCCCGGCGCGAAACCGGGGAACGCCATCAATAAGTGTCAATCTCTCAGTCTCTTTCTTAAAACCCAGAGAGCAAATGCTATAATCAGAGTGACCAGCACAATTTTGGAAACTGGGGCGATGTACTCGTCTACAATATCGTAGTTATCCCCCAGCACAAAACCGGCAGCTGTCAGGAAACCAACCCACAATGTTGTGCCGATGGTAGAGTAAAATAGGAATGGCAGCACCGGCATATTGGTGAGGCCGGCTGGAATGGATATCAGCGTGCGAACTCCCGGCACAAGCCGGCAGAAAAACACCGCTTTATTCCCGTGTTGGTCAAACCATTTCTTAGCCTTGTCAATGTCGTGCGCGGAGATGGAAATCCACTTGCCGTAATTGTCCGCCAAGGTTTTCAACCGCTGCTCTCCCAACAGCTTGCCGGCATAATACCACGGCAGTGCGCCGGCAACGGTTCCCACAACTCCGGCAAAAACCGCCGGCGCAAAATCCATTTTGTTCTGCGCTACCGTGAACCCTGCGAGCGGCATAATTAGCTCCGAGGGGATGGGGGGAAAAAGGTTTTCCAAAAACATCAGCATCCCAATTCCCACATATCCAAGGGAAGTCATGGTGCTAGTTATCCATTCCTGCATCGGGTCAATTCCTTATTCTCTAAGATAAAGGGTGGGCAGCAGCCCACCCCAGTTGCTAGTTGCTAGTGGCTCAAGTTCCGGACGTCCAGGAGTTGATGTACTCAATTTGAGCGGGCGTCAGGGTGTCAATAGCAATCCCCATCGCTTGCAGCTTCAGACGAGCAATTTCTCGATCGACTTCCACCGGCACGGAATGCAAACCGGGTTCCAATTTGCCTTTGTTCTTCACCAGGTACTCGCACGCTAGGGCTTGGTTGGCAAAGCTCATATCCATGACGGCGCTGGGGTGACCTTCTGCGGCGGCGAGGTTGATCAGCCGGCCTTCGCCTAAGACTACCACAGATTTGCCGCTCTTGAGGCGGTATTCTTGGGTGAAGGGGCGCACTGTGGCGACGTCAGATGCCAGAGTTCCCAGGGCTTTGAGGTCGATTTCAATGTCGAAGTGCCCGGAGTTGCAAACAATTGCGCCGTCTTTCATCGCCTCGAAATGTTCGCCGCGAATCACGTGCTTGTTGCCGGTGACGGTGATGAACAAGTCGCCTTCAGCGGCGGCTTTGTCCATTGGCATGACGCGGAAACCGTCCATTACGGCTTCAATGGCGCGAACGGGGTCAATTTCGGTCACAATAACATTGGCTCCCAATCCGCGGGCGCGGAGGGCGGTGCCTTTGCCGCACCAGCCGTAACCGGCAATGACGACATTTTTACCGGCTAGCAGGATATTGGTGGCGCGGATGATACCGTCTAGGGTAGACTGGCCGGTGCCGTAGCGGTTGTCGAAGAAGTGCTTGGTGTCGGCGTCGTTGACGTTGACGGCGGGGAAGGTGAGCACGCCGTCTTTGAACATGGCGCGGAGGCGAACAATGCCGGTGGTGGTTTCTTCGGTGGTGCCAATTAGATCGGCGATTTGGTGCGGGCGTTCTTGGATCAGGGTGGCAACTACGTCGCTGCCGTCATCGATAATGATGTTGGGCCGGTGATCGAGGGCGATTTGGACGTGGCGGTGGTAGGTGGCGTTGTCTTCGCCTTTGTAGGCATAAACTGAGATGCCGTGCTCGGCGACGAGATAGGCGGCGACGTCATCTTGGGTGGAGAGGGGGTTGCTGGCAATCAGCACGGCGTCGGCACCACCGGCTTTGAGTGCTAGAGCTAGGTTAGCCGTTTCTGTGGTAACGTGGCAGCAGGCGACCAAGCGGATACCGGCAAAGGGCTTTTCTTGGGCGAAGCGATCCCGTATTTGCCGCAGCACCGGCATTTCCCGACCGGCCCATTCAATGCGCTGCCGTCCTAGGGGCGCGAGGGACAGGTCTTTTACTTCGTGTTTTAATTGGACTTGAGTTGCGGTCATAAACTTGGTTGCTCGACAAACTCCACCTTAACAAACCTTCGTACCTTACGGCACGAAAAAGCTGAGTCGGGAATCCAGATGCTAAAACCCTGCCAGAAATCCCAGCCACCGGGCTTTTTGGGGAAAGCGCCCCAACTCCCCGCCCAGTATGCCACGGCAATGGCGGTTCCGGCGAGGGCGTCGCTGATTTTGGGCCTAATTTTGGCAAAGCCGCTAATCGCCCCTGCTGCCACTGCTACGCCTAAATCGGCTAGGTTGGGTGGGGTGCCAGCCAGGATTTCGGGAGTGAATTCTGATGCTGGCAGGTTGAAGGCACGCCCGACGAGCCAGGAGAGGGCGATCGCACAGCCGGTGCCAACTGTTACCGATATCAGGCTTTGGCGGAAGAGGCGCACGTCTCTTTCTAGCGCTCTCAGGGCTAATCCCCGCAGGGGGAGGATTAGGGGGGCAATAATCATGGCTCATACGATCGCAGCCGCACTGTTACTGAGCAAGCCAAATGTGGCGATCGAGCAAGGGCTTACAGTGAGCGCGAGATAGTTCAGATCGGGCTGGGAGTCTTCTAGCAAGTTCTGGCGCAGTTTTTCCAGGGCTTCTGGAGAGGCTTTGGACAGTGGGCTTGCAGTGCCGGTGCGATGAAAGTCTCCTGCTGTGAAGGGGAGTCCACAAAAATACAGTATAACGCTCGTTTCCCTTTCCAGGCTCTGCTTTGGAACGAGGGCGGGCGAGAGGCATATTTTACAGGAAGCGGGCGGCTTTGCCAAGGGAATGGGATTTTTGCCTTTGGGGCAAGTCAAAGTGCGCTTTTTGTGATAGAATGATTGAGTGATAAACCCAACAGTAAAGGCTTTGCAATCCGTGGACTGGGATTTTAGCAACGCGCCGGCTTCTACCGGCATTCAGGCTATCCATCCCTACCCCGCTAAATTTAGACCCCAGATTCCCCGGCAGTTAATTGAGCTGTTTCATCCGGGGGATGGGAGTGCGGTGATCGATCCGTTTTGCGGTGCGGGCACGACGCTCGTTGAGGCAATTGACAGGGGGCTGGATGCCTGGGGAATTGACCTGAATCCGATTGCTTGTCTGATTGCTAGGGTGAAAACGACTCCTTTTCCCTTCCAGATGGATCGGGTGGCAAAAGGGATTGTCTGTCAAGCGCAAGACAAGTTCTCGAAGCGTGCTGTTTCTGTGCCGGCGATTCCAAGAGTCGAGTATTGGTTTAAGCCGGATATTCAACTCAGTCTAGCAGCTTTAGTAGCGGAAATCAATATAGTAGAGGCTGTGGCGATTCGAGAGGCGCTGCAAGTGGATCTGTCGAGCATTATCGTGCGAGTTTCCAATCAGGAAAGTAACACGCGGTATGCGGCGGTTGAGAAAGATGTTTCTGCTGAGAAGGTGTTCAAGCGCTTTGAGAAAGCTGCAGCTGCGGTGAGTCGAGGGGTTGCTTCGCGTTCTGACAGTCTCTGCCGGCATCTGGGTAAGGCAACTGTCCTCAACCGCGATTTACTGAGCGGCTGAGGAATTGCCTTCCAATATTGGGTTGGTGGTGACTTCTCCGCCGTATCCCAATGCTTACGAATACTGGCTGTACCACAAATACCGGATGTACTGGTTAGGGATGAATCCGCTTGAAGTTCGCCAGCGGGAGATTGGATCGAGAGATCACTATTTCAAGAAGAAGGCTCAAGATGAGGGAGATTTTGATCGGCAAATGGGGGCTTGCTTTCTGTTGCTGTCGCGGGTGATGAAGCCGGCTGCGAAAGCTTGTTTTGTGGTGGGGCGTTCTATTATTCACGGGAGAGCGATTGACAATGTGGCGCTGTTGCGCCGCGCCGCTGATCCTCACGGCTTTGCTGTTGAGGGTACAGTCGAGCGCCGCATTTTGGCAACTCGCAAAACGTTCAATCTTGCGCATGGCAAGATTGAGCGAGAGCATTTGATAGTTTTTACTTGGCAAGAGGGGAAGTTATGAAAGTAGATTTCTACTGGCACGATTACAAGTATCTGGCGTATGAAAGATCCCTGGCTCATCGGGAGTTAGTTGGCTTGTTCGGGCGGGAACCTATTGTGACGCGGGATGGGCTGTCTGTTGAGAGCGAAGACGGCTGGGAAGGCGACGCCTATCGGGCAACTTATTTTCGGGAAGCTGTGGCAGAAAATGGCTCTCGAATTGTTCCGCTGCAAGCTGTTTTAGAAGCTTCAATGAGTGGGGAGGCGCAAGCGCAAAACCGGCAGAAGACTCGTTACTCAGGGCACGGAATTCACGAGTATCGCGGCAAGTTTAATCCCCAGATTGTTCGGGCGATTGGGAATATGCTAGGATTAAAATCGGGTGACTGGGTGCTCGATCCGTTCTGCGGGAGTGGCACAACGCTGCTGGAAGCGGCTCATATTGGGTGGAATGCAATTGGGGTGGATTGCAATCCGCTGGGTGTTCTGATTGCGGGGGCTAAAATTGCGGCGATGCGGGTGCCGGTGGAGGAATTATTGGCGGAAAGTGAGGGGATTAAGCAGCGGTTGGGTGATGTTTGGATGCGGGCGATTAGTGCGGTTGGAAAGGATTTTGGGATGCCGGCGCACCCTTTTAGTCAAGAGCAAATTCGGCTAATTGCTGGGGAAGATTGGCAATCTCGTGTGCCGAGTTTGGATTATTTGCGCTTGTGGTTTGCGGAGTCTGTTCTGGTGCAGCTGGCGGCGATTTTGGGGGAAATTGAAAGGGTGCGTTCGGTGCCGGTGCGGCAGATTATGCAGGTGATATTGAGTGATATTGTGCGGGAGGTGTCTCTGCAAGAGCCGGCTGATTTGCGGATTCGCCGCCGCAAGAGTTCCTCAGAGAACTCCCCGGCGATTCCGCTATTCATGGAGGCGGTGACAAGCAAGGTTGAGAGGGTATTGAAGGCGAGAAAGTATATCACGGAAGTGCCGGCGGTGCAAGAGGCTTTGCTGGGGGATTCGCGCTGCTGTGCCGGTGTGGTGAGGGGGCATTCGCCGCAACTGTTCGATGCGGCAATTACGAGTCCGCCTTATGCAAGTGCTCTTCCTTATATTGAGACGCTGCGTTTGAGTTTGGTGCTGCTGGGATTGATTGGCTCCGATCGGATTCGGGAAACTGAAAAAAGTCTGATTGGCAGTCGGGAGATTACGGCGGGAGAGCGGTTGCAGCTGGAGGGGGAAATGGTGCGAAATGAGAGCCGGTTGCCAAATGAATGCTGGTTGCTGTGTGAAAAGCTAAGGGATGCGATAGATAAAAGCGTGGATGGGTGCCGCCGGCAGAATGTGCCGGTTCTGCTTTACAAATACCTGGCGGATATGGGAATAATGTTTGAAGACGTTGGGTATCTGTTGGGTGCCGGTGCGCCTTTTGCGCTGGTTGTGGGGCGGAATAAGACTGTGTTGGGAGGGCATACTTTTACGATTGACACGCCTGAGTTGCTGGCTTTATTGGCGGTGGATAAGGGTTGGGCGGTGCGGGAGAAGATGGAGTTGGATACTTTCTGCAGGTTTGATGTTCATCATGTCAATTCGATTCGCTCAGAGACGTTGCTGATTTTGGAGAAGTGGGGGTAAGTGCTGGGTGCCGGAGATATAATGGTTAACATATAGACGAGGGTGTTTTACTCTACTTACAGACTAATGACTCGCTTTATTCACGACCAATTTGCCAAAGACTATCTGGAGGAGCTGCTATCGCCTTACGGGGAGGTGCAAGCGCCACGCCGCGTGGCGGGAGAAGCCAGACAAATTGATGTTTGGTTCGCCCCGGCACCCCA
The DNA here is from genome assembly GCA_964546515.1 of uncultured Oscillatoria sp. Classification (GTDB taxonomy): domain Bacteria; phylum Cyanobacteriota; class Cyanobacteriia; order Cyanobacteriales; family Oscillatoriaceae; genus Oscillatoria. Next base: position 1,050 of record CAZJNL010000190.1, on the reverse strand, counting down.
GTCAGCCGGCGCTCCTGAAGTGCTAGGATTGTTAGGGCGATTTGCGGCTACTCCCTGTCTGTTAGAGCCTTTCCGCAATCCAGCCACTTCCCAAGAGATTTGCGACTGTCTGTTAAAAATGTTGGAGGTGCGGGGAGAATACCAGCGGGAGGCGAATCGGAATAATACCAGCATTCAAGAGGCTGCTTTGCCGAGATTGTGGATTCTCACGCCCACGGCATCAGCTGCGCTGGTATCGGAATTTCGCGCTATAATAGACAGGAGCTGGTTGCCAGGAATTTACTTTATGGCCAATCCCCTGCGGACAGCCATAGTAGTGATTCACCAGTTACCCCGCACTCCAGAAACCCTGTGGGTGAGGATTCTCGGTAAGGGAACCGTGCAAAAGCAGGCGATTGACGAACTGGAGGAACTGCCGGTGGACAGTCCATTTCGCTCGAATGCTCTGCGGTTGCTGAAGAACTTGCAAAAGAACCTAGGAATCACTCAAAATGTAGATGAGGAAGATCGGGAGTTGTTTATGCGATTAGCACCACTTTACGACCAAGATATAGAACGCGCTACGCGGGAAGGTGAGCGGCGGGGAGAGCGTCTCGTTATCGAAAACTTGCTGCGAGTACGCTTCGGCGAATTAGACGAGCAACTTTCAGCAATTATTGACCGATTGCTGGCGTTACCGGCAGAGGAGTTTACTCCCTTGCTGCTGCAATTATCCCGCGAGGAACTTTTGGCGCGGTTTGCGTAAGCGGAAGGTGGGTTGCGCTCAACCGCGCCACCCACCCTACAATTCCGGGGAGAAACATCCCCCGGCGAGTGGAAATTGCTTTCAAACCCGCGCAGGCGGGTTTCGTCTGTATAGCCGCGACTTCAGTCGCCAGGATCTTAGCATTCAGCGAGTAGAAATATCTCCTCCCGGCGATTGGAAAGCGCTACAAACTAGCGCGGAAAACCGAGATACCCGGTGATTGGAAAGAAGCCTACGTCTTCTTTTGTGGGTAGGTTGTTTGGTTCTGACTAGCGCTAGCGTCAGGGCGAAGCATGAGCGAATGT
>CAZJNL010000189.1:0-7907 GCA_964546515.1 uncultured Oscillatoria sp. | reverse complement strand
ACTCCCCGCCCGACGACAAACGCCAGGGTAATCGACAGCAGCAGTCCGGGGAGGGTGTAGATGGTGTCCATCAAAAACAGCAGCGCCCGGTCGAATCGGCCCCCCAGATAGCCGCTCACCATACCCAAAGGGACGCCGATAACCAGACTGAGTGCTGTAGCTAGGATAACTACTTGCCATGCGGCTTGGCTGCCGAAAACCGTGCGCGAGAATACATCGTGGCCCAGGCTGCTGGTGCCGAACCAGTGGCTGGGGGAGGGTGGCTGCTGGGTGGGGTTACTCAGGAACTCCGTTGGGCTTTGTATCCATCCCCGCGCCAGGAAAGTGGGAGCCAAGATGGCTGTCAGCACGAAAAGCAGAGTAATCGCCAGCCCCGCCCACATCATCTGCATGGAGAGGCTGGGGCGAGCGGAAAAACGTAAAAATCGGGGTAATTGCAGTCTGCTAGGAGCCATGAAAGGTGTTACTGGGTGTTTAAATGGGCTTCTAAATCGGAAGCGCGAGCCGGTCGTGCCTAAACCGTGATTTTACTTAGAGAGTCAGGAGATAGGGCACATAGGTTTTGAGTTGGCCAAGTTTGGAGTCAGCTTTAACCTCTGATTTAACCGGCTCCTTTGCGAGCCTCTGCCTGATTGTTCGGGCAAAATGGCAACCTTCTCGCTTATGGCTGAGCCATGATTATAGACAGGCGGCACGCCAACCTCCGCACACCTGTGCACCCCACTTTAACCCTCTGCCAGCTTGTCTGGAAAGCCAGAATTTAGGACTGATAACCATCTGCTTATGTGCTTGAGGATTTCAGCAGCGCAAGCCCGTCCATCGGGGATGGCAATTCCCCAAACAGGAAGGGGTTTCCTGGCCGCTCGGTAATTTCACGGATAAAACAGGCTGATTTTATAAATGTTTTATAAAGTTATGTTGCAGCCTGTAAAATAAAGTAACGATTTCAGGGTTGGTTTGCCCCTCATGCTGCTGTTCTCCCCTCACAGAAGTCCTGACTGACTGCGGGATATTATAAAAGCGATTTATACAGTAATAGAAGTCTCAGTAATAACCGAGGCTTATTTTAGCGTCTTCACGAGAACTTCACAATCACCGCCTAGGTTCATAGATACAGAGATACAGAGCTGTCAGAGGTGAAGGGATTGCACGCAATAGTCCGGCTTGACTGACAGATGGGTGCCATATCTGCGAGCGGGACTTTTTTGGTGGGGGAGTGTGATGTGGTTTCTGGAAAAAGTCATCCCACACTTATTGTGACAGCGACCGGCAATCGACACAAGATTGACCGGCACTGAAAGCCCGATTTAAGGACTTGACAAAATTTGTACCGGCACTCACAGCCAATACCCACGAAGTCGAACAGACTTCAGGCGCAAGAGAGAGCCTTTGTTTGTCCGCTGAGAACATTGTTCTGGCACAGGTGTTTGTCCTGTGTTTCCGGACAGACATATTGCCTGTCTTGCGGAGCCGGGAATCGTGCGGGTGAAAGCCCGCACGCGACAGGCATATATTTGCCTTAAAAAGCACTGACCTTATTATATCGCTGCTCGCCGTAATTGGTGAGTGTGACCGGCAATGGTGTCAAATCCATCTTTCCTACTTTGTTAGCAATCTTTAAACGTGACCAAACATGGAAAGCCACAACTTGACTGACGAGATTATGAAAGCCCCTGCAGACGAACTGATGGGGACAGAGCTGGTAAAAGCGACCCCCGATAGCGCCGCTCCCAGTCAAAGGGATGCCGGTGAGGCTAATGCCAGTGATGTCAGCAGCAGCGTTCAGCCTAAACAGCAGCAGTTAGACCATATATCTAGTATTTCCAGCCCCAATAACTTCAAGCCAAGCAGCGCCAGCTTTCAAAGCGAGCGGGAGTTAAGCGACACAGCACTAGCAGCTGAGGCTGAAGCGCTCTCGCCACCTCCACCAATCAGCGGAATGCCGCGCAGCGCACAAGAGGTTGCCATACCAATTCCCGACTACCTTCAAAGTGAAGAATACGTTCCCAATCAAATAATCATCAAACTCAAACCGGGAATTTCAGCTAGCTCGATTACCTCCCTGCAGCAAAGCATGAACGCCTCAGTTATAGGGACAACTCAAACCCTCGGCATTCAACTTTTGCAACTCAATGGCGAGCAGGCAGTTGAAGAAGCCATTGCCAACTTTGCCAGCGATTCCCGAATCGAATACATCGAACCCAACTATCGCGTCTCCATAAACACCACCCCCAATGACCCAGATTTTAACCAACTCTGGGGGTTAAACAATACCGGACAGACAGGTGGCACCCCAGACGCAGACATTGACGCCCCAGAAGCTTGGGATATTCAAACCGGCGGCGATGTCGTAGTTGGCGTCATTGATACCGGCGTAGATTACACCCACCCAGACTTGGCAAACAACATCTGGACAAATCCTGGAGAAATTGCCGGAGATGGCATTGACAATGACGGCAACGGCTATGTAGACGATATCCACGGATATGACTTTGTTAATAATGACGCCGATCCGATAGACGATAACTCTCACGGCACCCACGTTGCAGGCACAATTGCCGCTGAAGGGAATAACGGCACCGGCGTAGCGGGCGTAAATTGGTCAGCCCAGATTATGCCGCTTAAATTCCTGGATGCTGGCGGTTGGGGAGACACCTTCGGTGCGATTCAAGCGGTGGAATATGCCACCATGATGGGCGCGAAACTGACCAGCAATAGCTGGGGAGGAGACGGATATTCCCAGGCGCTGTACGATGCAATCTCTGCAGCCGGTGATGCCGGACAGCTGTTTGTGGCGGCAGCGAGTAATTGGGGATTGGATAACGATATATATCCAAATTACCCTAGCAGCTACGACTTGGATAACATCATCGCCGTAGCAGCCACAGATCATAACGACCAGCTGGCTTCTTTTTCCAATTACGGTGCCGCATCCGTAGACTTGGGTGCGCCCGGTGTTGATATCTACAGCACCTTTCCAGGGAACAGCTACGGCACCCTGAGTGGCACTTCTATGGCTACACCCCATGTATCGGGAGTTGCCGCTTTGCTTTGGGCTCAAAACCCCGACATGACAGCCACCCAGGTTAAGAATCGGATTCTCGCCTCGGCAGATCCAATTCCCGCCTTAGAAGGCCACACAGTAAGCGGGGGGCGGCTGAATGCCTTCCGGGCACTTGCAGAAGCCGGTAAAGGCACAATACGCGGCAGTAAATGGGAGGACAAAGACGCTGACGGCGTGTGGGACCCCAGCGAACCCGGGTTGCCAAACTGGAAGATTTATCTGGATTTGAACAACAATGGTGTCCTGGATGAGCAAGTCACCAGCTACAGTTCCACCGACGTTCCCACGCCGATTCCCGATGAGGAAACAGTCACCTCGGAACTGACCTTAAGCGATTTCAGCGGAACGGTTACCGATGTCAATGTTACCTTAGACATTAACCACACTTGGGACAAAGATTTAGACGTGTTCTTAGTCAGCCCGTCTGGCAGCGAAATCGAACTGTTCACAGATGTGGGGGCAGATGGCGACAACTTCACCAATACTACCTTGGATGACGAGGCCGCCACACCAATTGCTGAAGGTTTTGCGCCGTTTACCGGCAGCTTCCAGCCGGAGGGTAGTTTAGCCGTTTTGGATGGCGAAGATCCCAACGGCACCTGGACGTTGAAAATCACCGATGACGCCAAGCTCGATGTCGGCATTTTAAACAGTTGGTCGCTCTCTTTAACTGAGGCGCTCGAGCCATTGACTCAAACCGATATCAATGGCGATTATGCCTTTAACGGCTTAGAACCGGGAACTTATACAGTGGCGGAAGTGCCACAGCCTGGTTGGGAGCAAACCTACCCCGGCGGTGATGGCAGCCAAATGATCTCAGTAGGTGCGGACGAGATTGTTGAAGATGTTGACTTTGGCAACCGCAACACCGATTTCGGTGTCATCAAAGGCACCAAATTCAGCGATTTGAACGGCGACGCATTGCGAAATGACGGTGAGCCCGGACTGGAAGGCTGGACTATCTATCTCGACGCTGACGGCGACGGCACTCTCGATGCGGAGGAGACTTCCACAACAACTGATGCTAATGGCGATTACTCGTTTGTAGATTTACCTGCCGGCACCTATACTGTGGCGGAAGTTCTGCAGGAGGGCTGGGAGCAAACCTACCCGGGAGATCCGGGCACGCATACGGTAAATCTGGAATCGGGAGAAATTGCCACCGGCATGGATTTTGGCAACGATCCGCTACCCGCAGAGATTGCCGGTATTAAGTGGAATGACTTCAACGGCGACGGTGTGCAAGACCCAAATGAGCCTGGAATGCCGGGCTGGACAATCTATCTCGACGCTAACGGCAACGGCACTCTTGATGCGGATGAAACTTTCATTTTCACCGGCGCTAGCGGCGAGTACGAGTTCGCAAACCTCGACCCAGGCACTTACACTGTTGCCGAAGTGGTGCCGGCAGGCTGGGTGCAAACTTACCCGGGCAATCCGCCCAACGGCAGTTTTGAAACCGGGGATTTCACCAGTTGGGATACCGCCGGCAGTACCAGCATCGAAACAGCTGAGTTTGGAGTGGGCCCCACGGACGGCACCTATCAGGCTTTGCTAACAAATGGCTATGGTTCCATGAGCGATGCGGATTTGGAAACCTTCCTGGGGCTAAGTCAGGGAAGTTTGGACGGCTTGGGCAATGGTGACGCCACCGAAGGTTCTGCCATCAAACAAACAATTGCGGTGCAAGCTGGCGACACGCTGACCTTGGATTGGGACTTTCTCACCAATGAGGGAATGTCCAGTTATTACAACGATTTTGCCTTTGTGTCGGTCGCGCCAGAAACATCAAGTACGCTGGCTTCTACCTACAGTCCTTTGGTGACTTCTCCCAACCCCAGTTTCTTTCAACACACCGGATTCGACAGTTTTTCCTATACCTTCACTAGCAGCGGAACTTACACGGTAGGTGTGGGAGTTGTGGATGTGGGAGATACTGTTGTGGATTCTGGGCTGCTTGTTGATAATTTCTCTCTCGATTCCTCTTTGCCTGGTGCCCACATTGTAACTCTCGATCCGGGGGAAAGTCTTGGGGGCGTCAATTTCGGCAACTGGGTGACACCGGGTGAGATTCGCGGTAGCAAGTGGGAAGACGCGGACGGTAATGGCGTGCGCGATGAGGGGGAAGTCGGTCTGTCAGGTTGGACGATCTATCTCGACGCTGACGGCGACGGCACTCTCGATGCGGATGAGACTTCCACAACAACTGATGCTGATGGCGATTACTCGTTTGCAGATTTGCCTCCCGGCACCTATACTGTGGCGGAAGTGCCGCAGGAGGGATGGGTGCAAACCTACCCGGGAGTTCCGGGCACGCATACGGTAAATTTGGAATCGGGCGAGATTGTCACCGACATGGATTTTGGCAACGATCCGCTACCGGGTGAAATCCACGGGATTAAGTGGAATGATGTCAATGGCGACGGTGTGCAAAACCCAGAGGAGTCAGGACTTGCCGGTTGGAGGATTTATCTCGACGCTAACCAGAATGGCAATTTGGACGATGGGGAAGTTTCTGCTGTCACGGGAGATAATGGCGAGTACAGCTTTACTGACCTTGACGCGGGCAGTTACACTGTGGCTGAGGTGCCGCAAGATGGCTGGGTGCAAACCTATCCGGGCGATGTTGGCAGCGTCCTCAATGAGCCTAATGATACTATCCTGGAAGCTATCCCAAGCTGGCTGAATTCTAGCAATCCTCAAACTTTCAATGACACGGGGGCGATCGGGGACAATCCTAATGTGACTCCGGCTTCGGATGTGGATTTGATCGAGTTGCAGCTTAATGCGGGCGACTTGGTTACTATCGACATTGATGCCAATGAGTTTGGCTCTTCGCTGGATTCTGTCTTGCGGTTATTTGACTCTACTGGTAATCAGGTGGCTGTCAGCGATGATGCGCCGGCTCCTGGCGAGTGGTTTTCGCTGGACTCTTACATCAATTTCACCGCGCCGTCTTCTGATGACTACTATGTGGGAGTTAGCAGCTTTTCTAACTTCAACTATGACCCATTTGTTGAGGGCAGTGGCAGTGGTTACAGTACGGGGAATTATGACATTGAGATCGCTGTTAATGGTGGCGGCGATTCCCCGTTTGCCTATGCCCACATGGTGAATATTGAGCCGGGTGATACTGTTACCGGCATTGACTTTGGCAACCAGCAAATTGCCCCGCCGTCGGCACTCTCTATCAATGACGTGTCTGTGACTGAAGGCGATGCCGGTACTGTCAATGCGATGTTCACTGTCAGTCTGTCGGCGCTGAGCACTGAAACTGTGACGGTGGAGTACGCTACTGCTGACGGCACTGCCAATGCTGGGGAGGATTACACGGCAATGGCAGGAACGCTGACTTTTGACCCGGGCGAAACTGCCCAAACCATCTCTGTGCCGGTGTTTGGCGACACGCTAGATGAGGTTGACGAAACTTTCTCTGTCAACTTGATCGACCCGACGGGGGCAACGATCGCCGATAGTGAGGGTGTGGGCACTATCCTGGATGATGACACTGCCGGTGGCACTCCGGGCCATGACTGGCTGATTGGCACTCCGGGCCATGACACCCTGGATGGCGGAGAAGGCCACGACACTATTGAGGGGTTGGAAGGTTATGACTCTCTGATCGGGGGGTCAGGCCATGACTCGCTGCTGGGCGGCGCGGGCTATGATACCCTGGATGGCGGTACTGGCCATGATTTCCTCGATGGCGGGGCGGATCATGACATCCTCTATGGCGGGGAAGACCACGACACCCTCTATGGCGGCACCGGCAAAGACACTCTCACCGGCGGCAAAGGCGATGACTCCCTGTTTGGCGGCGATGGCAAAGACCGTCTGATTGGGGTTGAACCTTCCGACGCTTTGCCCGGACTTGACGAGTTGGATACTCTCGCGGGTGGGGCCGGTGCGGACCGGTTTGTCCTGGGAGATGCTGTTAAAGGAGCCTACTATAATGATGGCATTCCTAGCAGTACCGGCACTGAGGATTTCGCTCTGCTGGCGGACTTTAGCACCAGCGAAGATTTCATCCAGCTTGCCGGTGTGGCAGCTAACTACGTTCTGTCTGTCGTCGGTAGCGATACTGAAATCTACCGGGATGAAGGTGCCACTGATGAGCTGATTGGGCGGGTAGCCGGTGTCACCGATTTGACTCTGACCGGCAGTTATTTCGTTTACGTCTAGACTCAACCCTTTTAGTTAAGGCGCACCCGTCTAGATAGAGCCTCTTCAGGCGTTGCTGATTGGGATAATTTCCAGGCAGCAACGCCTATTTTTGTTAGCTCCCTTCCGCTCATGGTATCGAGAGTCAAAATCATGCTGTCAGGATTTGAATGTTAGTGTTATCATTCAGCAAAATTTGGGATTTCCGCCGAGGTAATTTTTTTATTAACCGCAGTTAATAAAATCCTAATCTCCTCTAATTTCTGCTGAGCTACTGTGCAGTTGGCATCGAAGGAAAGCGCCAGATCAAATGCAGCAGTCGCCTCTTGCCAGCGCTCCATATTCATGTAGGCGCTACCCATATCGCAAGCGGGATAGGTTGTCATATAACTCCCGTCGAAAGGTTCTCCTTTGTAGTAGCTTCCCTCTCGACCCAGCTTAAGACAATTCTCAAAATAAGCAATTGCCCCCAGCGGGAATCCTAAAGCTCTTATTGTCGCACCGGCAAGATAGTTGAGGGGCGGGAAATTGGGACACCACTCCAGCCCTCGCTGGCAAAGTAACCGCGCGGTTTCATAATCTTCCTCTTCCACTGACTGCACTCCCAAAATAAAAATTAGGGAAGGAATGAAGCCAAATTCTTCCGGTGGTTTGCCATCCATCAAATTTGGCATCAGCCGGT
>CAZJNL010000188.1:0-7929 GCA_964546515.1 uncultured Oscillatoria sp. | reverse complement strand
GAAATATCTGCCTCAGCTGGCGCAGGCGCAGTGGCAGCCGGTGTGTGATACTGTAAAAGAGTGTTTTGAGGTGTACGAGCGTGAAGTGACCAAGCGGGTGAATGATGATATTAAGGCCAGAAAGGCTGAGTTAGATAATCTGCTCCAGCAAAAGGAGTCCCGTGAAATTAATCGGGAGACAGAAGTCAGCCGGCTGCGAGCTTTGGATGCCGGTGTGCTGTCGGAATGTCGCAGCATTGACTCTGTGTGGCAGCAGTTACTCTCATATTCGGGCTAAAATTTAACTCAGAAACCCGGTTTCTGGGAGAAACCGGGTTTCTTTACATTTTCACGGACTTAAATGCAATAAACATGAGTTACAAAATTGAAACGGAAAATTTCCTCAACGATTTGGAAAAAGTGGCCCGAGTGCGCTCTGATGTGGCGCGGTGTCTGGGCGGAATGGCTGAAACCATACAGCGAGCCGAAGCGGACGGAAAGCAGACTTCTGGGGAACTCGGTTTAGAAAGAGAGATAGAAGATATCACCGCAGCCAGCAAGAATTTGCGGCAGGGTGTGTTCCGGCTGCTGGTTTTAGGGGATATGAAACGGGGGAAGAGTACGTTTCTGAATGCCTTAATCGGCGAGAACTTGTTGCCTTCTGACGTGAATCCCTGCACGGCGCTGCTCACGATTTTGCGCTACGGGGCAGAGAAGAAAGTGACGGTTTACTTTAACGATGGCAAAAGCCCGAAACAGACTGATTTTAAAAGTTTTAAGCGGGACTACACTATTGACCCCGCTGAGGCAAAGAAGCTGGAGCAAGAAAAGCGGCAAGCTTTTCCAGATGTTGACTGTGCTGTGGTGGAGTACCCTCTTTCTCTGCTGGAAAAGGGGGTTGAAATTGTGGACAGTCCCGGACTCAATGATACAGAGGCGCGGAATGAGTTATCGCTGGGGTATATTAACAATTGCCACGCCATACTGTTTGTGCTGAGGGCGTCGCAACCTTGCACGCTGGGAGAGCGCCGCTATCTGGAAAATTATATCAAAGGGCGGGGGTTGAGTGTTTTCTTTTTGATCAATGCGTGGGATCAGGTGCGGGAGAGTTTGATTGACCCTGATGACGAGGAAGAATTGCAAGCAGCGTCACACCGGCTGCGGCAAGTTTTTAAAGCTAACCTGGCTGAATATTGCGTGGTGGAGGGGCAGGATATTTATGATGAGCGCGTGTTTGAGATTTCGGCAATTAAAGTGCTGCGCCGGCGGGTGAAGGATGCTTCCGCTTCTCTGGAGGGGACTGGGTTTCAGGAGTTTCTGGGCGCACTCAACACGTTTTTGACGAAGGAGCGGGCGATTTCGGAATTGCGGCAAGCTCGAACTTTGGCACGCCAGACTTCCGCTCGCGTGCGGGAAGCGATTGAGCGCCGGCTGCCATTACTTGACCAGGATGTCAATGAATTGAAGCTGAGGATTAGTTCGGTTGAGCCGGAGTTTAACAAGCTGGCAAATATTCGCGACCAGTTTAAGGACGAGATTAGAACGGTGCGGGACGGCAAGGCGAGAGGAATTGCGGATTCTTTTCGCGCCTATGTTCTGAATTTGGGGAATAGCTTTGAAACGGATTTCTTGCGCTACCAGCCCGAGTTGCGGTTGATGGAGTTCTTTGATGGCGGCAAGCGGCAAGCTTTTGAAAAAGCCCTCGGTCAAGCATTCGAGCAATATGTGAATGACAAATTTTCCGAGTGGAGTCTGACGGCTCAGCGGGAGATGGATGCGGCTTTCCTCGGGCTGTCGAAAAGTGCGGCGAACTATGGGGCTTCCTACGCTCAGGTGACGGACAAGATTACTGAGAAGCTGACGGGACAAAAGATTGCTGTCGGGGGAAGCACTTCTGGGGAGGATGATTCTCCAGGCTGGGCGCGGTGGGCGATGGGGCTGATTTCTCTGGCTTCGGGGAACTTTGCCGGTGTGGCGCTGGCGGGTGCCGGTTTTGACTGGAAAAATATTATGCTGAATTTCCTGACTGTGACCAGCATTTCGCTGATTGCGGCTTCGTTTTTCGGGGTGATGATGGGACCGATTGCGCTGGCGCTGCTGGGGCTGGGAATGGGTGTGCTGCAAGCGGATCAAGCCCGCAAAGAATTGGTGAAGGCTCTGAAGAAAGAGTTGGTGAAACACCTGCCTCAGGTGGCTCAAGAGCAGTGGCAGCCCATTAACAGTGCGGTGCAAGAGTGCTTTGACGCTTACGAACGCGAAGTTATGAATCGGGTGAATGATGACATTGCGGCGCGTCAGGCTGAGTTGGACAATCTGCTCAAGCAAAAGGAGTCTTATGAAATCAATCGGGGGGCGGAATTGCAGCGTCTGAAGAAGTTGGAGGCTGATGTTTTTTCGGAAGCGCGAAGTGTTGACACGGCTTATCAGGAATTCCTGGTGTCTCTGAGCTGAGGACAGGCGTCGAGGCGCAGGACAGGCGTCCCGCCTGTCCCTCGAAGGCGTAGGACAGGCGTCCCGCCTGTCCGAAACGCTGGTGCCAGAAAAGGAGGAATCAATTACACTAAGGTATAGGGAGCTTTTGTGAGGGAATCCATGAGCGAATTGCGGACTAAACTGCCGGCGGATACTTGGGTTGCAGCGACTTGGGATGAATACATGCAGGAAATTGAAGACCCTGCCTGCGAAAAAGCAAAGTGCTATTACCACAATGGACAGTTGAGGATTGAAATGTCGCCAGTCGGACCTAACCATTCCCGGGATAACGGGATTCTTGTCATATTAGTCAACCTATTTGGCATTGCCAAAGGCATACCGCTGAATTTACTCATCAACTGTAGCTACCGGCAAACGGGTGTGAGAGAGGGCCAACCGGATGCCTCTTACTACATTGGGGAGCGGGCTCAGTTAGCTCCTCAAGGAAGTTCTGTGGTGGATTTGGATAGGAACCAGCCTCCAGATTTGGCTGTGGAAATTGCCGACACTTCTCTGGCTGATGACTTGGGCGAAAAACGAATCCTCTACGAGGATTTGGGGGTGGCTGAATACTGGGTGGTGGATGTCAAGAAGGCGCGGATTACTGCGTTTCAGATTCTTGCCAGTGGTGGCAGTCAGCGGATTAGGGAGTCAAATGTTCTGCCCGGACTGGCTATTTCTCTGCTGGAGGAGGGGCTGCAGCGCAGTCGCCAGATGGATAACTCATCTGTCGGCGCTTGGTTTTTGGCTCAGGTTCAAGCCTCACCGCAATAATTCAGGAAATAGGTAGTGTGTGAGAAGTAGTGATTTTATGAACCGCCAAGACGCCGAGGGCGCAGAGGAAGAAAAAGACGTAGGGGCGAAGCATCCGGGCGATAGGCTATCGGTTTTATTGAAAACTTTATGACCGGATGCTTCGCCCTTACCGGGGGAGGCTATTACTATTTATTTTTCCCTCAAACTGCACATTTTTAACTATCTGGAAACAGGAATATGCAAGCGCAGGAATCTTATCATAACGTTGTAACTAGCCTTAAGTCGGCACTCGGCGTGCTGGAACTCGATAAAACTTCACAGCTTTATCGGGATGTCACATCAATATGCGACCACCTGGCAAGTCCAATCTTTCGGATTGCTGTATTTGGCCCGTTCAATTACGGCAAGTCAACCCTGCTCAATGCCTTGCTGGGAACTCGCACTTTACCCATCGATTTGATTCCGACAACCGGCCCTGCTATTCGTGTCCGGTACGGGGACGAGCCGCGCACTCGGATTGCCCTGACAGATGGCACGGAAATTAGCAAAGCCGGCACTGAGGTGCTCAAGGAGTACGCTATCCTTGATGAGCAAAGACGGATGCGCGGCGATGTGGCATCTGTCGAGGTTTTTTGCCCGCATCCTTTCCTGCAAACGGGTGTGGAACTGCTGGATTTGCCGGGTACGAATGACAGGGAAGCTCAGGATAATTTGGTGCGCGATCAACTGCTAACTGCAGATTTGGTGGTTCAGGTGCTAGACGCTCGCAAGCTTATGACGTTGGGGGAGCGGGAAAACCTGCGAGATTGGCTGCTTGACAGGGGGATTAAAACGGTTGTGTTTGCGGTCAATTTCATTAATTTGCTGGAAATTGAAGAGCAAAAAGAAGTCAGCAGCCGCATGCGTTTTGTGGCGGAAAGTTTTCGCTCGGAACTGCCGAATAATATCAGCAATCTGTACCGGGTTGACGCCCTGCCGGCTTTGAGAGCGAGGCTCAAAGGAGATATGTCTGCGTTACAGGTGACGGGATTGGGGATGTTTGAATCGGCGCTGCAAAGTATTGTGGCGGTGGAAAAAGAGAAGACGGCTAGCCGCCTTCCCCGCGTGCTGGCGATCGCAACTCAGGTGCGCGACGCGCTGCGTGCGAAGGTGGAAGCGCTCGCCACCGGCTTGCGAGCGGCTGAAGAAAAGCGCAATGCTAAGATTCAGATTCAGCAAAAGGCGGAGAAACTGATTAAGCAGGGGTTTGAAGGGAGTGTCTCTGATTTTCAGAGCTGGCTGTACTTGCCAAAACTTATAGATGGCTTTCAATCTGAACTGGCTGCGGCGCTGCAGCAAGGTCAGTTTAGCACCTGGGAAAGCGGGCGATTCAGGCAGGATATTATAGAGCAACAGCAGGCAATTGTCAACTGGGTTAATAAGGCTTGTGAGTTTTTCAATCGCGAGCATCCTGGCAATCTAATCCTACCATTTCCTGGCGCTCCAGAAGTGTTGCTACCCCCTCCGCCAAAGGCTTCTAAGTCGTCGTCAAGTGGGGCTGCGCCGGTGGCGATTGCCACTGGGCTGGGTTGGGTTTTAGGTGGGCCGGTTGGTGCGGCTGTGGCTGCCGGCGCTACTTATCTCCTTAATCAAACTGGAGAGGCTGAAACGCCTGCACCTTCAGCTTCTTATTTGAGTCAGGTGCAAGAAGCTTACGCTAAGGCGGCTGAGAACTATCTGACTCGTTTCAGCACTGACGCTTTCTTGGCGCTTCGCGAATATGAGGAAAAGGCTGGGAAGGTGATTAGTTTTAATGTGTCTGAGAAGCCGGTGGAGATTGTTAGCCAGCGCCACCAGCTGGAGTTCGTGCGCAATTTAGTGGATAATTTGACTGAGGAGTTGGAGTCGGTGAGGGCGAGCTTGGCTGAGTAACCCCCTCCCCTTTATTTAAGTAGGGTGCGTTGCGCCGAGAGTACGGCACCCTACTAGGGGGGATTTTTTTTTATAAACCGCCAAGACGCCAAGAGCGCCAAGAGAAGAAAGAGAAATCACAAGGGGTTGAGGGAGCTATAATTTTATGAAATATTTAGGGAGGAGATATATAAACTGATGGATAGTTTGGAACGCAAGTTTATCGCTCTCGAAATTGATGCGGAAGTGGCAAAGCTCAAACAAGAACTGCGAAATAAAGGCATTCTGACTGGGCAGCAGGGCGCAGCGTCGAGAAGTAATTCGGGACAGAGCCAGCCGGTGAGTGACAAAATTAGTCGCTTGTACAAAGTTCTCGGGGTGCAACCGGGCGCTTCCCAAAAAGAGGTGAAACAGGCGTACAGGGATTTTGTAAAAAAATGGCATCCTGACAGGTTCTGTGACAATCCTCAACTCCAGCAGAAGGCTCTGGAAGTTGTCAAGAATGTTAATGAAGCCTATGCGTAATTTGAAGCTAAAAATGGTTCCTGAGCTGGGGGGTGAAGGGCGTGGGGGCGTCAGCGCACTCCCGCGCGGCGACAGAGGTGTCGGGGGAAGCTGGTGTCCTTTGATGGAGGCGCTCACTTTATGTTATTCTTCCAGAGGAACTACTTCTATATAACAACCTATTTAACAGGATGAGTGAATCCAACAGGGATGAAGAGTATGTCAGGCTCATAACAAGCCCACTTTTGAGCTGCATAACATACAAACCCAGGTTTGGTCAAGGGGCGGGATTAACCTTATCTGAATTTCAGAGACTGTATGGATCTGACCCTTTTTACTCGTGGTTTGGCTTGGACTGCCCTCTCATGTACACTGCTCATAAAGCCGCTGGCGGGATAACATCAGTGTACAGGCAAATCGGTATTGGCTGTCAGCGCCTTATCCAGCGCATTTTGATGGATAGTCTCGGTCTGACAGCCGTACAATCTACATGGTCATACCAGATTGAAGCAACAGGCGGCAAGTTCCGAACTTTGTCCCTCGACTGTAGAATCCCCACAGACGCTGTGCAATCTCCACAGCGCTCAGCAGTCTCCTCCTGGTTACAGGATGCTTGCCGAATAACAGGTGTGTCAGGAGATGTGAGCCGAATTCTTAAGGGAGCTGTATTTGAGGTCAGACAAGGCTATAAAAGCAAGGACTCCAAGCGCCAGAATGCTGACATTGCCAATGCTGCTGCAGCCTACGCAGAGGCATATTTGCCAGTCCTGCTACTGCTCTCGACACAGATGGATATCGATGTTGCGGTTCGTTACAGAAATGCGCGTTGGTTAATCCTTTACGGTACAATAGTTGGATATACAACAGATTCCACCTATGAGTTTTGCCGGCAGGTGCTGAACTACGACTTAGCCGATTTCTTTCAACGTCACTCCTCCAGGTTCAAGCAGGAAGTAGAATCAGTATTGCAAGCTCTGCTACAATAAAACACATGATTTCTCAAAGATCCGATCTAACGTTCAAACACAATATCAAACAGGGCCGGCACGGCTGGCTGCGCTTGACTCCAGCCTATTCAGTTAAGATAGTTCAGGACGCGCTTGAGCGTGTGGGTAAACCCCAATTTGTCCTCGATCCCTTTTCGGGAACCGGCACAACCGGCTTAGTCTGTGCTGAGCGGGGAATTCCTTGCGACTTAGCGGAACTCAATCCCTTTCTTGTTTGGTTAGCGGAAGCGAAGACGCATCACTATACCCCGCGCTCACTAGACGCCGCCTGTGAGTTAGCGCGTGCAGCAGCTACAGAAGCCCGTCAAAATATTGGCGCTGACAGTCTTTGGATTCCCCCTCTCAATCATATCGAACGGTGGTGGCTTCCAGAAAGACTAATTGCCCTGGCAAGTCTGTTTCAACGGCTGCAAAATCGGCGCGGGGAGGCGGGGGAAACTCCGGCTGTGAAACTCCCTCTGATTGCCTTCTGTCGTGCCGCTATAAATTGGTCAAACGCGGCATTTAACCATCAGTCTATGTCTTTCCGGGAAGCTCAGCTGGTGCTTTTCCGCCAAGACGAGCGGGATTTAATTATCGATGATTTTATGGCTTGTATCCAGCAAATTGCTGCCTCTGCAAGGCTACCTCTTGCTGGCGGCGTTACTGTACATGAGGGGGATTCTCGCTGCATTAATACCTTGTCGCCTAGATTATATGACTGCGTAATTACTTCCCCCCCTTACCCCAACCGAATCAGCTATATCCGTGAAGTGCGCCCCTATATGTACTGGCTGGGATTTCTCAAGGAGGCGCGGGAAGCAGGTGAGCTGGATTGGCAAGCAATTGGCGGAACTTGGGGCATCGCAACGAGCCGGTTGGCTCAGTGGCATCCGGGGGATTCGCACATCTGCTATGAGGATTTTGAGGAGATTATCGCAAGCATTCGCGAGCAAAGCCCGCTTCTCGCCAATTATGTCCACAAGTATTTTTGCGATATGGAAACTCACCTAGCCAACCTGAGGTGCGTTCTGGCTTCTGGGGCTAAAATATTTTACATTGTTGGCAATTCTAAGTTTTACGATACCCTGGTGCCGGTGGAGCAAATTTACATGAGCCTGCTCAGGCAGTTGGGGTTTAGTAACGTTAGGAGTGAGTTGCTGAGAAAGAGAAACTCGAAAAAAGAGCTGTATGAGTTTGCGGTGTCAGCAGAGTGGGGGTGAGAAGGAAGTAGAAAGGGCGAACGCCCTTTTGGGAGTCAAGGCGCGTCGCCCCCCGTATCTTCTACCAAAAGTTCGTAGTAGGGCTTTAGCCCAAAAGTTCGTAGTAGGGCTTTAGCCCA
>CAZJNL010000187.1:0-7934 GCA_964546515.1 uncultured Oscillatoria sp. | reverse complement strand
GCACCAGTAAGCCCCGTACTCCTTAGCGCCTATCTTTCTGAGGTGACGTGCTAAGGCAATTTCTGCCTCACCCGAGCTAGTGGTAATCGGCTGGCCAACTTGTCCGGGTGCATTAGAAGCCGTGGTCGCTCCCGGAGTGGCCACCGGCGCTTTGGCGCTGGCGTAGATACCTAAAATGCCTATCAGCGTCACCATGCCCACAATGACGCCGTTAAAAAACAGCTGACCCATATCCTCCCACTCCCGACCTGTCAAACTCAGCACAAACAGCGACAGCGAGAAGACAGCCGAGGCGATGCAGTAGGGACAGAACGCCTTGATTTCAAAAGCCTGCAGGTAGAACAAGTAGCTGCTGAAAATCGCCATTGCCGTCGCACCGGCAAACAGCAGCGGCCAAGTTTGTTTTTCCAGCTTAGAGCGGAGTTCTTTTTTATTTACTGGGTCAATTGCCAGAGGAGCAGCTGCCAGCACCCCCATGCCGGTGTAGGCCAAAAAACCGAACAAGGTGAGGGGCAAGCCGAATACTTTCCCGTAGGAGCTAGAAAGCACCTGCACGCAGCCGCTAGTGGGGCAAACAGCTGCGGCGCTGCCGGTCAACTCGACCACCGTCAGAAAGGCCGTTTCCACAGCACCGGCTGCTGCTATGGCGGCTATCAGCAGGCGGGAGAAGCGATGAATCCAGGGGGTTTGGCGTCGGCGAACCATATGAATTTTATTAGTTTAGATTTTAGATTCTAGATTTTAGACAGTCCTTGGTGGGTTGTCCTCTCTCTGCTGTCAAGTGTTCCCACAACCGTCCCAAATCCGGGCATCTAAAATCAACCCCTCGGGCCAAAGCGGGGGATTTTCAAACATGAACCTGACATTCTGCTGTCTTGTCCCCCCTCTGCGAAAAGCAAAGAGGGGGTTAGGCGCTCTCGGTTCAAAGCTGAAACGGGTGAGTTTAGTTGCGGACAGCCTCCAGGGAACTGTCACTGGAAATTGATTTGGGCTGGGTTTTTGTCGCCACGCTGCGGCGCGTAGCTTCCACGAACTGGCTGACGCGAATCGGATCGATCGTCTGCTCGATGCGCCCGTGCCGCTTCAGGGAACTGGAGACAATCACCCCGTCGGCAGCTTGGATCAGGGTCGAGATATTTTCCCAGCTGGCACCGCTGCCGATGAACACCGGCGTGCCAAGGGCTGCTGCCTTGGCCAGCTCTAAGTCTTCCAGAGTCGGAGGGCTGCCCGTGGCCCAGCCGGAGAGAATCACCCCGTCAGCCAAACCTCGCTGAATTGTCTCTTGCACTGCTGTGGTGAGATTGGGGGAACCCAGGGGGCGAGCGTGCTTCACCAGCACGTCTGCCAGTATTTTGACATCGCTGCCGAGTTCGCGCCGGTAGCGCAGCAACTCGTGAGCTTGTCCCTCAATTAACCCCTGGTCTGTGGCCATGACGCCGGTGAGGACATTGACGCGGATGAATTTGGCCCCCACACAGTCGGCTATGGCCAAACCGCTGTGGGCGTCGTTGCGCAACACGTTGATTCCCACCGGCAGCGTCAGCAAGTTCATCAGCTGGTGGACAATCAGCGTCATAGCGCTGACCACAGCTGGATCTACTTGCCCCTTAGTAAACGGGGCGTCGAAAAAGTTCTCAACGATAATGCCGTTTACCCCACCGGATGCCAGGGCTGTTGCCTCTTGTTCCGCTCGATCCATAACCGCTCTGAGGCTGCCCCCCCACCGGGGAGAAGTTGGCAGCGGCAGTAAATGCACGACGCCAATAATCGGATTCGCTGTTTTGAATATCTGAATTAAGTCCACGAGTTTACTATTCGGACTCGGCAGTAAAATGGCTAGCACATTACAAGTAGTGGCACGCCTTTAGCAGTCCTTCTCTCCTTTGCAGGTGAGAGCAAACCACCTGTAGTGTACTATAACTGACCTCAAGCACCCTAGAGCGACTTGCAGCTAGAAAAGCTGTCACAAGAGTTGGCGATTTTCACCGCCGACCTGTTTGATATCAGTGTGGGGTCTGATTTTGCTGTTGACTCTCTCCTGAGCGAGCGGTGGCGGCCCCCGCACGCCACTATACTTACGGCTAAATAGTATTTATTAATGCATAAGCGCACATGGCGGTAATGCTTAAAATATAAAACCTCTGCTTTACGCCCTATGAAAATTGCGATGATATTTCTTGCGGTAGCAGCTGTATTAGTGCTGGCGCTAGAGGCATGCTTGCGGCTGTTCGCGGGCTTTGGCAATCCCCTGGTTTACATTGCGGATGAGCAAATCGGCTATCTGCTTGCGCCTTCGCAGCGGACTCGCCGGTTTGGCAACCGGATTGAGATCAACGAGTATTCTATGCGCAGCCCTGCAGTAGCGGCGACTCCACCGGCACTGCGGGTGTTGCTGCTGGGGGATTCTGTGGCCAATGGGGGCTGGTGGACAGACCAAGGGGATACGATTTCAGCGATCTTAGCCCGTCAGCTCAGTTTGGTGGCGGCGGAGGAGGGAAAAATTCCCCCAACCGCCAACCCCAATGTGGAAGTCCTCAATGCTTCGGCCAATTCTTGGGGGCCGCGCAATGAATTGGCCTATTTGCAGCGGTTTGGCACCTTTGAGGCGCGGGCGGTGGTGCTGCTGATCAATACGGATGACCTGTTTGCCACAGCGCCCACTTCGCTGCCGGTGGGGCGAGATCGCAATTACCCTGACCGCAAACCGCCCCTAGCCTTGACAGAGGTGTTCAGCCGCTACCTGCTGCCGTCTGAGCCGGTGCCAGCGGAATTAAAGGCGGTACAGGCAGAAGGGGGAGATTGCGTCGGTCGCAATTTGGAGGCGATCCGGCAAATTCAGGAAATTGCTATTCACAAAAATAGCCATTTTCTGCTATTGATGACCCCCTTATTGCGCGAAATCGGCAATCCTGGCCCTCGTGACTACGAACTGCAGGCTCGCCTGCGTCTGGCGGAGTTTACCCAGAAGCAAGGAATTACCTACATTGATTTTCTGCCCCTTTTCAACTCTGAAAAGCAGCCAGAAACCCTGTACCGAGACCACATTCACCTCAGCCCCACCGGCAATCACTTTGTCAGTGAAGCCCTCAGCGCTGCTCTGGCACAGCTGTTGCGAGGGAGCGGGGGCAAATGAGTTTTATCGGTTTTATGAGTAGAAATAGGTGCGTTCCACTGGGGGGAACGCTACTTCTTGAAAAGAAAATAAATTATTAAAACGGAAATTGCCTCAGCGCTGCCTGACGAAATCAGGCGACGGGGAGCGTGGAAGGATTCAAGGGACTGCGCTCCTGGCCTGGGGGATACCAGACTTGCCCATCGATCGCCATCAGCTCAATCGCACTCGCCAAACGCAGGGCTTTGAGAGCCTGTTCTCCGCCGACGGAAGGTTGATTGCCACCGCGCACGCAGCTGACAAAGTGCTCTAACTCGGCGTGCAGCGGCTCAATGTTGCTAGTGTAGACCTTTTCAATCAGACCGTCCTGCCGGTAAAGCACTTGGCCATAATCCGTCATGTAGTTGGCAGTCGTTTGCCGGTGAATCAAGATTTCATTGTTGAGAAAATCCGCCTCCGTCAAAGAGTTTTTGCAATGGGCCACAATTCGGCGCTGTTTGCGATGCGTTACCTTACTGGCCGTCAGAGTGGCCACAATGCCATTGGCCAAGCCAAGGGTAGCGGTCACATAATCTAAATAGCCAGAACCCGAAGCGCGGCTGCCGCTAGCTGTGAGCTTGACCACCGTCGACGCGGCCAATTCTAACAGCAAGTCAATATCATGGATCATCAAATCCAAAACCACAGATACGTCGTTAGCTCGGCTGGAGTAAGGACTCATGCGATGAGCTTCCAAAGCCAGCAACTCCTCGGTCTTCAGCACCTTGCTGAGTTCCTGGAAAGCTGGGTTGAAGCGTTCAATGTGACCAACTTGCAGAATACAGCCGGTTTCGGCTGCCGCATTCACCAGCGATTCAGCTTCGGCAATACTGGCAGCTATCGGCTTTTCGATTAATACGTGCACGCCGGCATGCAGACAGGTCATCCCCACTGCGTGATGCAGTTTTGTGGGAACAGCAATGCAAACGGCATCCACATGGGGTAGCAAATCCCGATAATCTTCAAAAAAGCGAATCCGATACTTGCTGGCAGTGTTTAAACCGCGTTCGACATTAATATCGGCTACACCCACTAGAGCGACATCTTTTAACAAGCTCAGAACTCGGGTGTGATGCTGTCCCATGTTGCCAACCCCAATCACCCCAATGCGGATGGGTTCAGGTTGGTTTCGCGGCACATAAGCGTTTGAACATCTCACTGACATGCGATCTGGCACTCCTGGATTCTCCTCCACCACCACAAGGCTTAAGCCACTTGGCAGCCTGATGCCGCCTCAAACCATCCAGATACTATCACAGCAATTCTATTTGTGAAGAATTTCTAAGCGCTCGTCCCAATTCCGGCACTCAGGGGTGCGCGAGTCAGACTTCGGGAGTCATCTGGCTGGGGGCTTCCGGTGGCCGGACTGACACCGTCTGCTCCCCCTGCAATTGCCAAAAACCGCTCCAGCCCAGCTTTGGCAGCGGCAATATGGCGGTCTGTGTTTGTACCGGCACCTACAGGCGGGAGGGGTTGGAGAGTGCGGGCACTACAGGGTTGCTACTGCCCTCTTTTAGCTTGTAACAGGGCTTGCAGGCGGTCTGGCCCTGATAGGGGCACTCTAAATCACCCCCAATGCGGACGATGAAATCGTCGAAGTCTCTTTCTTCTAACGCTTTTACTATCCCCGTATCGTCCCAGCGGATCACCGTACCGCCCTGAGACAGACCGCTCATGCCACCTTCAAAGAGGGTTTGCTGTCTGTGGTTTAGGTTTTGAAAATCCGTGGAGTAGACGATGCCCGCCGGCTTGCCCTTGTAGGTCGATTCCAAATAGAAGCTGTACCTCGTCTTGGCCTTAAACTCGAACTCAGCCTGCGGAGTGGGCACAGCGTTGCCAGGAGTCCAGTGAAAATCATTCCGCCGGCCTGTGTTGGTGTGGTCTACAAAATCCAAGGGGCGGTTAGGATCTTGCGGGGCGTCAGAGGGTTTGACCTCGACAATCAGGGGCGTATTCATCTAAATTAATTCTCATTTAATTTGAAGAAATAGCGGCATTATTTTTGAGCAATTGCGGCCCATGCCAGAGCTTCCAAATATATGCGGCAGCTTCAAATAATTAATTCCCTCGTTACGCTCTCGAAAATGTGCTGGAAAGCCCCCAGCAGAGGCTGACATTATAATCTGTATAACCTAATATTTTGGCCCGTATACTTTGACTTTAAACTGACAAATGGGAATCTGTTATATTGGCAAATGAACACCTACCAAGTCCGAAATATCAAAAGGGAATTCCGCTGATCCTGCTGAGCGGCATCCACATCGTTTAAAAGTTGCAGGGCTTCTTGCACTAGGAGATTCACTCTGTCAGCTTGCCCGTTGGCAAACGCTTGCTGTAGCTGTTGGGAAAACTGTGTGGCAGCATTGAGAACCTGGGGGCTGATTGTCCCATTTGCTCCAAAGACACCATTGCCGACATTATTGCCGACATTGGAAAGCCCCGGATTAATAAACGGTGCCGGATTGTTCCAGACATTGGGTCCCTGGTGGTCGGACTGCTGACCGGCTGTCTGGGCACCTGAAGGAGCAACTGCTATTGCTACTGTGACAATAGAAATGCCAATTCCCAAACTGAGCGATTGAATTTTGCGCATCACTAACTCTCCTACTTCAACAATTAAAAATTGAATGAATACCCGACACCCAGCACAAACCGGGATCCGTCTCCAGCGCCGGCAACGTCGCGGAGGGCGGGAGTAATCACCAGGGGAAGGTTTTTGACCGGAACAATCGAAGCCCCCAGAGTTAAGTCTTGTCCTGTCCATTCGGCAATTAAACTGACAGGTTCAGCCGCCCGGACGGCTACACTGCCAAAAAGGTTGACTCCGCCCCTGTCATTGGCAATATCCTTCTCAGACCGGAACTGTCCATTGCCCAAGCCTGCTGTGACAGCCACCCGGCTGAAGGAGGAGTTGATATCTTCTCGCACCCGGAAAACTTTGGTAGCTACTCCATAGAAGGAGTTGGCAACGTCATTTGCCCCATTATTTAAAAAGCCATTCCAGCCGACTGCTACCGCCCAGTCTTGTGGGAACTGACGGTGAACTTTGAGGTTAAATCCGCCTCTGCCAAACTCGGTATGGTCAGCAGTAATGCTGGCCAGTGTGTAGGAAACTTCTACACCCACGGATTTGACGGCATCGCCAAAACCGGCTCCCACAACTGTGCCCCCATCCAGATCGTCGGCATATCGGATTCGCGATTGAAAGCCGACACCGATATAGCCGGTGTTGTTATCTGCGCCAAATCCGGCAGGGTTGGCGACTGTCAGCCCGGGGGACCCTTTGTAAAGGTCGGCCAAATCGATTTTTCTGTTTTGGACACCACCCAGCTGATTGAGTATTTTTTCAATTTCCTGTTGGGAGGGTATGGCGCTGGCGGGCTGGTTTTGCGCCGGCTGTGGGGAGGGTGTCGCTCCTGGAGGCGGCTGGTTTTGAGTGGGCTGGGCAGAGGGGGGTGGGGGAGGGACTGCTGGCAGCTGGCTTACAGGGTTCTGCCCGAAAGCGATTAGATTTTGGGCGATATTGCTGGAAGCAGGTGGGATAACTGGGGCCCCGGCAGCAGTGGCCATTCCAACCGGCTGGGGCGGGAGGGGCTTGAGCAACTGGGCGCGGAGGGGGGGTGGCGTCCCGGTTTCAGCAGCCGCCGGCATCTGAGGTTGGACAATAAACCCCTCGGGCCCTACTGTGGTGGGAGTGGGGGAATCAGTGGTTGCTGACTCGCCGCTGCTGGAACTGGAGTAAACATCCGCCGCCAGGGGTCTTGCTGTTACAAGAGTGCGGGTAGCCTCGGGCTCCACTGGAAGCGCGATGTACTGCAGGGGGTCTTGATAATCGCGAGCTTCAGTGCTATGGTGCGTTTCGTAGGCTGATGCCGGCATTTGTGCGGCCCCAACGATTGCCGGTGGGGCGAGCGACACAATCTGTACGGCTGTGGCCGCAGAAAGGGGCTGGACAATAAAGCTGTCAGCTTCTGGTGCTGGTGGGGGAAATGGGGAATTTGGACTGGCGCTCACCGGGGCGGTTAACCCCTGGGCAGCGATGGCCGTGACGGCACAAATTGCAGCTGCATTTGCGACACGCATAAACTATAAAATTTGTCCAGAGCAAAGTGCATGCCTCATGCTTCGCAGCTGCTGCTAGTCCGTCAGGATACAATTAGCCTTCACCAAGTATTAAAAAATTCCACGCTCATCTCAGCCACCAGTTTGACAGAACTAAGAGATATGAGTTATTAGCGCTCGGATAAGACTGCACGCCAGGGGAGAAGAAAAAAGATTGAAGACTCAAAATTCAAAGTCAACTAAAAATCAGGAACTTTTCCTGGCCCCGGCTGTCTACATTGTGGGTGCCGGCCCGGGCGATCCCGATTTGCTGACGGTTAAGGCTGAGAAAATCCTGGAGCGAGCTGATGTGATTTTATTTGCTGACTCGCTGGTGCCCGAGCAGATTTTGCAAGGGGTTCGTCCGGATGCTGAAATTATTAGAACGGCTAATAAAACTCTGGAAGAGATTCTGCCGGTGATGGTGGAACGGGTGCGAGGAAATCTGTCAGTGGTGCGGCTGCATTCTGGGGACCCCAGTCTTTACGGCGCGGTGCACGAGCAAATGCAAGCGCTGGCGGAAGCTGGGATTCCTTTTGAGGTGATACCGGGAATTAGTGCGTTTCAGGCGGCGGCTGCTAAGCTGAAGGTTGAGCTGACTGTTCCGGGTGTGGTGCAGACGATTATCCTGACGCGGATTGCGGGTCGCACCGGCGTCCCGGATACTGAGGAATTGGCCAGC
>CAZJNL010000186.1:0-7952 GCA_964546515.1 uncultured Oscillatoria sp. | reverse complement strand
GCGACCTTGGCGTCTTGGCGGTTCGTTACTTTTAACATCACCGCTTGTCAGCAGGCGCATTCAAAGAACCCGTATCGATATTAATAAACGGTAGCGCACCGCTGCCACCCATCACCATCGGAAAACGGCCATCCCATTTTTCAATCGCTTGCTGTTGCAGTAGCGGTGGCGTTAGCGTCAGACGCTGCAATCGCTGCGCCTCCGCTTGACCTTGGGCGCGATTGATTTCTGCCTGCGCTTCCTGCTTAGCCTTCAGGGCAATAAACTCTGCCCGTTTGGCTTCTTGCTCGGCAATCTGCTTGGCCTCAATCGCTTTGGCAAATTCAGCAGAAAAAGACACATTCACCAAAGACACATCATCCACGATCACCCCGTAAGCCTCTAGCCGTTTCTTGAGCTGATTGTCAATTTCTTGCTTCAGTTCGGTGCGCTTGGTGATGATTTCCTCAGCGTTCTTTTTGGCAGCTGCCGCCTTGACCACTTCAGAAACTGCCGGCGAGATAATCCGATTCACAATTTCTGTTTCATCCCCCACCCGCTGGAAAACCTCATTTACGCGCAGGGGGTCAATGTGCCAGTTGAGGGCCACATCGGTTTTGACATCTTGCAAGTCTCTGGATGCCGCTTCGGCGTTCACGTCGTTCTTTTGCACGCGAACGCTGAGTTTTTTTACCGAGGTAACCACCGGCACAATAAAGTGGATCCCCTCATCCAAGACCTTACTCTGAACTTTGCCGAATTGCATGACTGCGCCCCTCTCGCCGGCATTAACAATCACAAAAGGTCTGAAAAGAATCGCCGTCAGCAGCAGGACAATTCCCCCGCTAATGTAAAGGGCAGTCTTATAGGCATCACTAATATCTGCAGTTCTCATGTTTCGCTCAACTCCAAAGTTTTACGACGCCGCACGAGCGCGGACCGGTATGGTTTTTAGATGTAGAGAGCGCTCAACTCAGATGTTGCTATACAAAAAATATGCTACAATTTGAGTGAGTTCTCTCCTGATGTTGCAGGTGTTAGGTGGCAGGTGGCGCAGTGGTAGGTGGAACGGCGTGGGGTGTCCCTCAAACCTGAAACCTCTTCCCCTCAGCCCTAACCCCTAACCCCCAAAACCTTGTGACTCTGAATTTAGTTTAACTAATATGCAGATTAACCAGCGTCACGCTTGGCCCCTCACGACCGAGGAGGCAATCGCAATCCAGCAGCAGCTGCGCTTTGAGGTAATTGCGTCAGACCAACTCGGGCCAGTGCGCTATGTGGCCGGTGTCGATGTCGGCTACGATCTGGCAGAGAATATAACTCGCGCAGCTGTGGCAGTGCTCAGCTTTCCCGACTTGCAGCTCGTCGAACACGCGCTCGCCCGCCGCCCCACAACTTTTCCCTATATTCCCGGTTTCCTCTCCTTCCGAGAAGTGCCGGCAGTCCTCGACGCCCTGGAAAAGCTGAGCGTCACCCCTGACTTGCTGCTGTGTGATGGCCAAGGCATCGCCCACCCCCGCCGGTTTGGCATTGCCTGTCATTTGGGCGTCCTGACAAATATACCGGCTATCGGCGTCGCTAAGTCCCTGTTGGTTGGCAAGCACGACTCTTTGCCGGTGCGGCGAGGCAGCTGGCAACCCCTCAGGCATGAGGGCGAGACAATCGGCGCAGTTTTGAGAACCCGCGCCTGTATCAATCCAGTCTATGTTTCCACCGGCCACCGCGTCAGCTTGACAGCCGCCATTGATTATGTTATGCGCTGCACGACGAAGTACCGGCTCCCCGAAACAACCCGCTGGGCGGACAAACTGGCATCCGGGTAAATCAAACGCCTGTCGCCGGTGGAAAATGTTCAGTTTTGCCTCATTTTGGTATCATATTCGCGCACATATTCCATATTTTATACCGCGAAAGTAGAAATCTGTCAAGTCGCACAGTCGAGTGAGACTCTACTGAGCTACCGGAGATGTGTGTCACTATAAAAAGCGACTGGCAACCAGCTTTCACCGAGAGCTATACCTGTATGTGAAAGGCATCTGAGAAGTGTTTAAGGATTAGTTTTAACCCACTCGTAAGCCCCACACTCCAATCTATTTCGCTGTCAGTCACGCGGGCGGTGGAACTATCGCAACTAATTCCCCGTTTCACAGAGGCGCTACTAACCTATCTCTCGCCAGACAAAAATATGTCTAACTTTACAGTCGATGGCAACCTTTTTGTAACCGGCAGCACCGGCATGGGGACGGCAAATCCTCAGACGAAGTTACATCTCTATTCAGCCAACAACCCCACGGAGCTGCGAATCCAATCTTCCGCCGGCTTTGGGGCGGGGAGGATAGCGTTCTGGAGCGACCCCCAAGGCAGCACGAATGAGTGGCGACCGGGCTACATTCAATCAACTGACCAAGCCGCCGGCACCTTTACCGGCGGACTGGCATTTTTTGTCAACGGAACCGGTTTTGCCAACCGAACTGGCTCCATAGAAGTGATGCGGCTTGTCAACGGCAACGTTGGCATCGGGACGCCAACTCCTCAGACTAAGTTGCATGTATATTCCTCCGCTAACCCCACGGTTATGCGAATCCAATCTTCCGCCGGCTTTGGGGCGGGGAGGATTGAATTTTGGAGCGACCCGCAAGGGAACACGAATGAGTGGCGACCTGGCTATATTCAATCAACCGACCAAGCCCCCGGCACCTTTACCGGCGGACTGGCATTTTTTGTCAACGGAACTGGTTTTGCCAACAAAACAAGCGCCATAGAAGTGATGCGTCTTGTCAGCGGCAACGTTGGCATCGGAACAGCAGCGCCCTCGGCGAAGTTGGAAGTTGTCGGTCAGGTGAAAGCCACTAATTTCACAGTGACTTCATCAAGGCAACTCAAAGATAATATTGCCGAGATATCCAGTTCAGAAGCCATTCAAACCTTAGAAAACCTCAACCCTGTTAAGTTCTCCTACAAAGCGGATAGCGAAAAAAATCTGCACCTGGGATTCATCGCAGAAGAGGTTCCGGAATTGGTGGCAACCCCTGACCGAACAGCAATCAACCCGATGGATATCGTAGCCGTATTAACCCGAGCGGTCAAAGAGCAACATAAGACTATAGCCGCCTTAGCAGAGAAAGTCAAAATGTTGGAATATCAGACTGCATAAACCTCAGTAGGGTGCGTTCCCGACAGCAAAACGCACCCTACTTCTGTTTTTGCCGGCTCCCCGGGCCCGCCCTCCGGGATGGCACCCTGATGGCAGCCAACCCAGCCTTTTCTGACGCCTTTTCTTTCGCAATGAAACAGCCAGGGGCAATTGTCAGCGAAGGCAACTTAGCCGTATCACAAGGACAAACTCACCCCCCAACCCCCTCTCCAATCAAGAAAGAGGGGGAGAGAGCATCACTCCCCTATCCTTACCGCAATTGCTCACCGGCGGGAGTGGAAGTCACGCAAGCAACCTGACGGTTAACAGTAATGGCACGGTGCAGCTTTTCGGTTCAGGCATCCGAGTGGAAAACCGCGATGTGGCGGTTGTAAGACCTTCAGGCGGCGCTAGCTTGCAAGCGCACTCCAGCCGCCCGCGCCAGAGAATATCTATACCAACCCCAGCAAAAACTCGCTGCAAAATCAGAATTCAGCGCCAGCGGTAATTCAGTCATCTCTTGCTGATTTTTCTGGCCTCGAAGTTCAATACATTAATGCCCGAGGTGGCAGTGCCGGCAGGGGGGGGAATGTTCAGATAACAGCTTTGGGTGTTTTCCAGGCGGCGGGCTTTTTCACAGAGCGGAACGGAGTGGCTGCCAGCATTTCCAAAGGGTAGCAATTGCTGTATGATAAATTCAGGGAGCGGCGGTGGGAGGAATGGTCAGCTGAATCCAGGCGACGGCATTGAAAAACTGGATTGAAAAACTAGGGCCATACCCGCACCGGCACCTTCCCAGCCGCCGCCACCCGGGCAGGAGAATGGCGGCTCTTTATTAGCACAAAATGCAAATTTTGTCAAGAATAATTTAGCTCAGAGGGGACTGACAGGCAACAGCAGTGCAGAGTCGAATCAGCAGGGGGCGATGGCGCTACCCGTAGCGTGTCAGCGCCTCGTCGAACACACGCCCAGTACCCAGCGCCCAGCGCCCAGCCGGCGGGGGAAATTGCTTTTCGGGAGGTTGACTTGAAACCCCTGTGGCAGTAACAAGAAGCTGGTTCCCCCCGGGCGGAACCAGGGCAAGGTGCTGCCCTCAGTTATTTGGAAAAGCTTGTGGCTTGCAGTCTGGATTCTATTGGTGTGAGAGGTCGCGGTTTGAGTGTGGTGGCGAGAGAGGACGGTTCTGGGCAAACGGCGTATGGTGGCTCGGATCGCGGGCGGCAATTGCGGCTGCTGCACCAGTTGCTGATTGAACCGATTGCTGATTTGCTGCCGGCTAACCCAGAAGCCCGCGTGATTTTTATTCCGCACGAATCGCTGTTTTTAGTTCCGTTTCCAGCGCTGGTGGATGGGCGAGGAAAGTATTTGATTGAAAAGCACACTATCCTGACGTCACCGGCGATTCAAGTGCTGGATTTTACGCGGCTTTCAAGGGCAGCGGAACCGGGAGTTTTGCAAGAGGGAAGCGGGGGAGGTGCTGGTGGTGGGGAATCCGGCGATGCCGAGGAAGCCACCGGCACCCGGGGAGGAGCCAGTGCCGCTTCCGCCTCTACCGGGTGCTGAGCGGGAAGCGGTGGAAATTGCTCGCCTTTTCAATACTGAAGCGCTCACCGGCGACAAGGCGACGAAGGCGTCTGTTTTGCAGCGGATGGCGGGAGCGCGGATTGTTCATTTGGCTACTCACGGGTTGCTGGATGATTTTAGCGGTGCCGGTATTCTGGGGGCGCTGGCACAGGCGACCGAACCGCCGGATGGGGGGGTGCTGGGTGCCGGTGAGATTCTGTCGCTGAATTTAAATGCTGAGTTGGTGGTGCTGAGTGCCTGCGATCCGAGTTTGGGGCGCATCACCGGCATAGGGGGTGATAGGGCTGTCTCGCGCTTTGATTAGTGCCGGTGCTCGCAGCGCCATCGTCTCCCTTTCGGCGGTGCCGGATGCGCCCACCGCGTCTCTGAAGACAAGGGTTTATCGCGTCTAGCACTTGATCCGCCACCAACCGCATCTTGTAGAGACGGGATTTATCGCCTCTGGCACTTGATCCGCCACCAACCGCATCTTGTACAGACAAGGGTTGATCGCGTCTGGCACTTGAGCCGCCACCAACCGCATCTTGTAGAGACAAGGGTTTATCGCGTCTGACACGGACTTTTTATTATACACTTTTGAGGCTCGTCTGTCAAGCACTCGCCAACAAATTTATCAACCTTGGCCACAGCAGGCCATCGCAAATTACAGATTACCAATAGCAAGTAAGCTCGCTGCCGCCGGCACCGGAATTGTTAATTTTTCTCCCCCGCCCCTACCCCCGCTCCCTCTCGTCAAGAACGCACCGCAGTCTACCGGAAGGTAGATGACACTTTTCTACCCCCACGGCAATAATTTTGATAAGTCTGGCGCTCCAATTTAAATTTTTGTTAAAAACTGTGTGAAGATTTGGCGAAGTCCGTGCTGACCTTTTTTGCAGGAGGCTAAACTGGGTGTGGAGAAGTTCAGTTGAGAGTTTTTCAGCGGTAAGCAGCTAGGACGCAGTCTATGACTATATCAAAGCGATTGGAAAGTATATGTCAGATGTTCGGCATCGATGTCAATCAGCTGGAGCAAGAGGAAAAATTTGAAACCTTATTTAAGCAGGGCTTAAGGCTCCAATTCAGTTTCGATCAATTTAAAGAAGCGGTTGCTGCCTATGATGAAGCCCTTGGCAAACGTCCGAAGTTCTGGCAAGCTTGGCTGTTGCGAGGCATAGCCCTGTGTGAGTTGGCGCAGTTTGAAGAAGCCGTCAGTTCCTTTGGGAAAGTGATTGAACTGCAGCCGAACCAAACAGCAAGCGTATCAGCCTTGAATGGGCAAGCACTGGCGCTGCAGCGATTGAAACGGAATAAGGAAGCGCTGGAGGCGTATAATAAAGCCCTTGTAATTAAGCCGGATGACGAGGGAACACTGAGCAACCGAGAGCGCTTGATGAAGCAATTAAATCGCTAAGAAAAAGGCCGGTGTAAATACACATAACATTGAGAAACCCGGCTTCGCAGAAGTTGCCGGGTTTCTTGAACCTGCAATGCTGTTACGTTTATTTTTGCCAACCGAAGTAGGTAAACGCCAATAAACTTAACCAGAAACCTCACACCCCCCACTCCCCCAGTGTGAGGTTTGTCGCAGCTGAAGTAGGCAGACATAGGAACTACTTCTGGGAGTAGCAAACAAATACTGATGGCCACCCCTAATAAACTCTCTTCTTATTCTTCCTCTGCGCCCCGGCGTTCGAGCGGTTCATGACAAGAAACTCCAGAGAGCCAGAGCGTGAGACGCGATAAATCGCGTCTCTACAAGAGAGCTACCCCCCCTCCCCCTCTCTCCTTCCGGCGGATTGCTGCGAGTTCTCATAAACGAGCGACGAACTTCGAGACGGCGCTGACTGTAGCTGCCATTGCGCTGCAGATGTCAGACAAGCAGGCACTGGACTTTTTCTCAGGGTTCAGATTACATTACAGTCATTCTAGCACAAGAGCGGAGTGACATGAAAAACGCCAAAAAAGTCAGCGACAGGCTGAGCGGAGCGGGAGGAGTGACTTCTGATCCAGCAGATTCCTCGAACGCGGAGTCAGCCGGCAAACTTTCTGTGAGTTTCCGGGCGGGTGGGTTTCCCAGCCCAGACATAGCGAAGGGAAACTGGGAACCCTTAAACCTTTTTCAAAATTGTTGCACGCTCGGGCGAGGTGTGTCAACACCACTCTCACAAGCCAGAAACCAATGGAGTTGAGCCGGCGTGCGGCGCTCTCCTGAACTCTCGCAGGGGATTTTAGGCCAAGTCTCCGAATTCCTTGAGACATCTACCACTCAGCTGTATTTTAGCAGTCAAACCAGATCTAAATTACAGTTTAAAAACACCGCCCTTTAATACCCCGTGTCAGAACAGCCGTATGAACTACTTATTACTGTCCCTTCAGAGTTTCTTTGTTGGCATCACGGTTGGTTTAACCGGAATTGGAGGAGCGGCTCTCATCACCCGGATGCTGATTTTTGTCTTCCAAGTGCCCCCATCGATTGCTGTTAGTTCTGATCTCATAGCTGCCACATTGATGAAAGTTCTCGGCAGCTTCAAACACTGGAAGCAGGAAACACTTGACCTGGAAGTTGTCAAATGGCTGGCTTTGGGGAGTGTTCCCGGATCGCTGACGGGGGTGGGGATTTTACACCTGCTCAAGCAGAGTGAGGCTCTCAACCTGGATGGCATCCTGCTCCGCTCCCTCGGAATCCTGATGCTGTCTGTCACT
Source organism: uncultured Oscillatoria sp. (assembly GCA_964546515.1). Classification (GTDB taxonomy): domain Bacteria; phylum Cyanobacteriota; class Cyanobacteriia; order Cyanobacteriales; family Oscillatoriaceae; genus Oscillatoria. The sequence continues at coordinate 571 of CAZJNL010000186.1, read as the reverse complement.
TTGTTAGCAATCGCGCAATTTGTGCTGAAGACTTTTGCGCCCAACTTGAACTTACCAGAACCGCCAAAATTAGACTTAAAAACCAAAGCCGGTCGCGCCATGACTCTCAGTGTGGGAGCAGTTTTAGGCTGTCTGGTTGGGCTGACTAGCGTGTCCGCCGGCTCGATGTTTGTACTGGTAATGATTGCCTTTTTTCGCCTCGATACTCGCAAATTGGTAGGCACAGATATTTCACAAGCGGCAATTTTGCTCGTATTTACCTCCCTCGGACACCTCAGCCTAGGCACAGTTAACTGGAGTTTAGTATTGCCCATTTGGCTGGGTACAGTGCCCGGAGTGCTGGTGGGCGCTAAACTTTGCAAGCTCGCCCCTCAAAGCGCACTCCGGTTTATCATTTACTCCATCTTACTAATGGCTAGCTGGAAATTCATCCGGGCGTAAAAGCGGAGGTGCGTTCCCCCTTGGTAACACACCCTATACTCTCTTCCCTTGGCGATATTGGCGTCTTTGCGGTTCATTAATTACTCCCCAAAATTGCAGATACTCCCCAAAATACAATCCCAAACAGCAG
>CAZJNL010000185.1:0-7986 GCA_964546515.1 uncultured Oscillatoria sp. | reverse complement strand
ACCGCCCGCCCTCGTCGCGTCTGGGGTTGCTTTTATTGCCGGTGTGGCGATTTTTTCAGGCAGTTTGTACGCTCTCAGCCTCACCGGCATCAACTGGCTGGGTGCCATCACCCCGGTGGGGGGAGTAGCCTTTATCATTGGCTGGGGCTGTCTGGCGGCTGCGGCTTTCAGTTTTAAGTAGGGTGCGTGACGCGAAGGGTCACGCTACTTCAGGATGCTTCCGACGCACCCAATGGCCTTTACTAGAAAACAGCTCACACCTCATAACTCACTTCTGTTCCTGCGAGCCAGATTTACCGGCACCATCCTTTTGGAGATCGGGATGTTCCAGTTGCAATATATCTTTATGCTTCCGCAGTTCCTCACTAATCTTAAGGATAGGCTCTGGAGTGGAAAGGCGGCGCTGGTTGAGAATTTCAATTTCCCTGTCAAACTTCTGCTGTCCTTCCCTAAAAAAGTATTGGGCGCTTGTCGGATAATACAACCCGTTGATCGCTCGCTCGGTCTGGAGCGCCGAGATGGCGAAACCCAGTAACGCAACTCCTGTAAGCGCCCGTGCTGAGCTTCTAGGAAACTTGGGTAAAATATTGCTGAGAAAGCTTATCATTTTTTCCTCTTATAAACCGGATATTACTTGACTAATCCTATGATAGCTGCTAGAGTTATAAACTTGGCATCTATCTCCAGAAATAGACAGCAAAACTAGCACCGCACCACAAAAGCAGCCACATCTTATTCCTTGGCGCTCTAAGAAAGCGGGAAGCCGCTGGCGCGTCTAAGGCGTCTTGGCGGTTAAAATAAAATACACTGATACAAAACCCACAAACAACCCCCCAAAACATGTGCCGCTTACTTGGCTACCTTGGCCCGCCCATCCTGCTGGACTATCTCCTGTACAAACCGGAACACTCCCTGATTGCCCAAAGCTACCAGCCCCGCGAAATGACAGCCGGCTTGCTGAACGCCGATGGCTTTGGCATAGGCTGGTATCACCCGCTGCGAGACACAGATCCCTTTACCTACAAAAACACTCTGCCCATCTGGAGCGATATTAATCTTCCCCAACTGAGCGGGTACATTGAATCAGGGTGCGTGCTCGCTAATGTCCGCAGCGCCACTGCCGGACAAGCGGTGGATTTGAGCAACTGTCAGCCCTTTCGCTATGGAAAAATATTAGGCACTCACAACGGCTTTATTCAAAATTTCCGCTTTAGTCTTTACCGGCCAATTCGCGAGCGTCTCAGCGAGACAGCCTACCAGCGGATTGACGGCACTACCGATTCCGAACACATCTTCGCCTTGCTGACTGACGAGTTGGCAGCCGCCGGAGCTTTAGAAAACGCCTTGCGAGAAACACTGAAAGTCCTGGCAGAATTGGCAAACTCCCATCAAGTAGGAGTATCAGCAAATCTGCTCCTCAGTGACGGGCAAAAGCTGGTTGCCAGCCGGTTTGCCACTGGGGCGGCGGTGCCTTCTTTATACTGGCTGCGCGATGACCCAACTTTCCCGAATGCCGTCATAATTGCTTCTGAACCTTTGTTTGCCGGCAACTGGAACCGCTGCCCAGAACAGAGTATTATCAGTGTGGGAGAGAACCTTGAAATCCAAATCTATCAACTGTAAAGACGCCATCCGCAATGCCTTGCAGGAGTGCCGCACCGGCACCCTAAAACTGTTTGAAGGCATGGATGACGCCACCTTCCGCCAGCAAGCCCATCCCGACTTCAGCCCCCCCGGCTGGCATTTGGGGCACATCGCCTATACGGAGGCGCTGTGGTTGCTGCAGCGCAGCGCTGGATATCCGCCGGTGTTTCCGGAATATAACAGGCTGTTGGCAGCGGATGGTTTGCCGAAAGCGGAACGGGTGCATCTGCCAAATCTGGCTGAGGTGCGCCACTACCTCGACACGGTTCGAGAAAAAGTGCTCGATTACCTGGAAATCGCGCCGGTGCGGGAGCAAGAACGCCTTTGGAGCTTTATTATCCAGCACGAAAGCCAGCACTGCGAGACAATTTCTTTTGTTTCCAAGCTGGCAAGAATGCAAAGCATTTCTTGTGGAACGCCAAATCGCGTCTCGCAACAGGGGATAATTATAGCACCCAATATTTCTTGTAGAGACGCGATAAATCGCGTCTCCGCCCTTACCGAAATGATTGAAATCCCTGCAGGTGAGTTTGAGCAGGGTTGCGATTCTGCTGACGCCCTCGACAATGAGCGACCGGCTCACCGGCGCTATTTGGACACATACTGGATTGACCGCTATCCTGTCACTTGCGGGCAGTACCGGCAGTTTATGGAAGCGGGAGGTTATCACAATTCTAGTTTTTGGTCAAGGGAGGGGTGGGAGTGGCTGCAAAATAATTCGGTAAGGCAGCCTTTATATTGGTTGGATGATTCGTGTTTTGACAGCCATCCCGTGTGCGGGGTGAGCTGGTATGAAGCGGATGCGTTTGCGCGGTTTGCCGGCAAGCGATTGCCGGCGGAGGCGGAATGGGAAAAAGCCGTCTGTTGGGATGCTAGTGCGGGAAGCAGGCGCACCTACCCCTGGGGGGAAGAGCCTCCCGACGCCAGCCGGTGCAATCACGACAATCTGCACAGTCAGACGACGCCTGCCGGTGCTTTCCCTGCGGGGGCGAGCTTTTGGGGCGTGTGCGACGCTCTGGGGAATGTCTGGGAGTGGACATGCAGCTGGTTTGAGGGGTATGAGGGGTTTGAGTTCTACCCCTATGCCGGTTATTCCCAGGTGTATTTTGACCGGCAGCACCGGGTTCTGCGGGGCGGCAGTTGGGCGACTCGCCCGAGGTCGCTGCGAGGGAGCTTCCGCAACTGGTATCACCCTTGGGTGAGGCAGCTTTTTGCCGGTTTTCGCTGCGCTAGGTAGGAGGACTGCCAAGAAAGCCGGTTTCTCAGACCAATGGCAAGAAACCCGGTTTTTTAGAGAAACCGGGTTTTTATATAGTGCGTTAATAACAATCCCTACTTGGGTGTGGGAGAATAGATCGGCCTGGAAAATCGCGCTCTGGTGTGAGCGGCGACGAGAAGGGCTGTGTTGTTTAGCCGTTGGTGAGTCTAGCATATAATGCAATTTCCAAAAGATTTAACCCCTACCGCTGTCCGCAACCGCTCCACTACTGAGGAGCGCTTGCGGATAGAGCATCTGCTCAGTCCGACTGCGCTTTTGGAAACAGAATTGACCTTTGGCAGCGATGCGGTTAGCGGGCTTAGCCAGCTACCCAAATCTCTGCCGCCGCACTATTTTTACGATGATAGTGGCTCGCTGCTGTTCGAGCGGATTTGCGAGTTGCCGGAATATTATGTGACGCGCACTGAGGCGGCGATTTTGCGCCGGTGTGCCGGTGAGATTGCCCAACTGACCGGCGAGTGCGAAATTGCGGAACTGGGCAGCGGAAGTTCGACTAAAACTCGCATTCTTTTGGACGCTTACAGTCAGTTGGGCTATCCGCTGCGCTATCTGCCGATTGATGTCAGTGCGGGCATCCTGGAAAGTAGCGCCCGCGAACTGCTGGCAGATTACCCGCAGCTGGAGGTTCACGGTTTGGTGAGCACTTACGAGCTGGCGCTGTCAAAACTGGCACCGGCACCCCTGCCGGCGCGGATGATTTGTTTTCTCGGCAGCACTTTGGGCAATCTCAACCGCCAGGAGTGCGATGTGTTTTTCTCGCAAATTGCCGGTGCTCTGCAGGCGGGTGATTTCTTCCTGCTGGGTGTGGACTTGCACAAATCAAAGGAGGTGCTGGAACCGGCTTACAATGACGCTCAAGGGGTGACGGCTGAGTTTAATCTCAATATGCTGCGCCACCTGAACTGGCGTTTTGAGGGAAATTTCGATACGTCGCAATTTGAACACTGGGCTTTTTATAATGAAGACCAGCGCCAGATTGAGATGCACTTGCGGAGTGTGGGAGCGCAAAACGTTCGGTTAAGCGCTCTGGATTTTAGCGTTGAGTTGGATGCCGGTGAGACTATTTTAACAGAAATTTCGCGCAAGTTCGATTTGGATGAGATGCGGGAGTACCTGCAAGGGCGAGGGTTGGTGCCGGTGCGAGTTTGGACTGACCCGCAGCAGTGGTTTGGCTTGCTGCTGTGCCAGCGTTTATCCTGATGCCCCTCCTTTTTTCTCGTTCCCAGACTCTGCCTGGGAATGATATTTAGTCTGCCGACATCGTTATTGCAAATCTGTTGTAGAGACGCGATAAATCGCGTCTCTACAAAACGGGCGCAACCGGACTTGATATGAGAGGTTAAGCTGACTTAAAATTAACAAATGGGCCGGCACCCCGGATTTACGGCATGGATATACTCGCTGCCAGAATCAGGCCACCCCCGCCGGTAAGCGGCTTCCTCTGGCTTTCCCCATGCCAGCTGCAAGACGATTTCCAGGAAATTTGTATTCTCCCAAGCGCACAAGCCGGCCCATTCCGTACCCAGGGCGATCTGCTCTACATCAGCCGGCTGCACTTGCTGGTAATCTTTGCCGCCGTGAACGCTCAGATACAATTCCATTCCCGCTGTCACTTGATTCCAGAATGCCAGGATTTTAGGCTTAGCCTTCTTCAGCGTCTGGATGTCACTGGGGAGGGCAATCAGCTGATCGTCCACTTGGGGGATGCCCACAGTCTTGCCTTTGAGCGTCAGCTGACGCCAGACAATCCCCGATACTTGATGTTCGAGCTGGTAGCGGTGGACGGTGGCTTTAAAATCTTGATAGGCTGTGAACTTTTGGAAACCCTCCGCTTTGAGAAACTTGTCGATGACAGGGTTGCCTGTAGAAGGAGTCGCAGCCAGGTTAAGGCGCTGCCCCTTCAGGCAGGCGCGGCGCTCGTCAGCCAAGATTTTGATTAGCTCCTGCGTGCTGTATTTTGTCATCAGAACACCATCTGGTCGCAGTTTCGGATAGTTTAACCTTTGCGGGCTGGTGGCTGCTATGCAAGTTCGGGACATTATCGGCAGGGGAGATTTTCAGTTCTGTCTGCGAGCGCACAATTCCCAGCCGGCTGTCAGGAAATCCTGATTTTTCAGGCCGGCGGGGAGGGAAGGGGTGCCCGGAAGGGCATTTTTCTGGCTATTTACTCAACTCGCTGTTAAACTCGTTGAACGACCGGCGCTTCAGCTCAACCGATTCGGAACGAGGCAGCAAATCAAATACTTTCCGCAATACGTCGTCTATTTCCTCATAGGGCACTTGCCCCTTGGCGTTAAACACGACTTTGCCCGACTGATCGATTATCGCAGTTTGGGGCACAGAGCCTTCGTAGTAATAGCCCGGTTCCGTGTTGTCATAACTCGATTTGGGCGGAATGGCATCCACATTCACTGCGATAATATCAGCCGCCCGCCCGTAGAACTCTTGCAGTCGGGAAACAACTGTGGCAAATTTCTTGCAATCGCTGCTGTCATCGAGATAGAATGTCAGGATGGCCGGCTTGCCTTGCCTGAAGGAATCTGCCAGCTTCACTTTCGGCGGCACCAGAGAGCCATTGCCGGCATAGAGAACGAAAATATTGCCGTCGAATTTGTCATCGTTTATACCGGCAAGTGCCGGTGGTGCTAACACCAGCAGCAGGCAACTCACCGCAGCGACTAGCGCCAGCAGCAAAGTTGATACAATACGCCGCCACCGGCAGCACGATCCCGCACCCGCGAGAAAACGAATCACCAACCGCAACCCGGAAATCATCATCAACTTCTCACAAAACCGTAAACCCTCTATATTTTATAGCGTTTCTGTGAAAGCTTAGAAACCGGGTAACTTCGGCGAAACCCGGTTTCTGGCCCCACCCAGAGGTTTCAATTCTGCGCCCCCCACCGGCTGGTTTGCCCCGGAGGCGGCGCTGCAAACCCACGGCGAGCAAAGGGGCATAATATCTATAGTTGTTTAACAGATTTTACCATGCTCATACCCTGGATATATTACCTCAAAGAAGACGAACAGCTGCTCGTCGAGGGCTTCACGCGCCGGTGGACAGTGAACGGACCCGCCGTATTTTATTGCAAACCCTGGTGGCGGGTGCAGCGCCGCAAGGCCAAAACCCTGCAACCCACGGATTACCTGCGCGTGCGCGACACCCTCACCGGCGAGTTGCGCAACGAATTTGGCCCCAAGCTGTACTTCCCGTCGGCGAGTGAGGAAATCCTGGAACAGCTGTCCGCCATCCCCCTGAAGAGCAACCAGTACATCCGGCTGATTGACAAGCGCACCGGCGCGATTCGGGTGGAAAGGGGCGATCGCAGTGTCTGTCTCAACCCCACTGAAGAGATTCTAGGGCCGGTGCGGGAGGGCATCAATATTGATGAGCAAACAGCGGTGCTGGTGCGAGATATTGCCACCGGCCAGCTGCAGCTGATTTCCCAACCCCAAGTGTTCATTCCAGCTGCCAATCAGGAAATTGTCGAACTCCGCAAGCCTATTTTACTGCAGCAAAATCAATATGTCAAGGTGATTGATAAAAGCACCGGCATGATTCGCGTTGAGCGGGGCGAGAGGAGTTTCTACCTCAATCCGGCGGAAGAGATTTTAGGCAGCATCGGGGAAGGGGTCAATATTGACGAACACACGGCAGTGCTGGTGCGAGACACGCAAACCGGCACCCTAGAATTGATAACAGAACCGCAGGTTTTCTCTCCGGAGGCGAATCAAAAAATCGTAGAAGTGCGCCGGCGCATCTTGCTGGAGAATCACGAAACGGTCGTCGTCAAAGACCGCTTTGGCGATTATAGCATAAAACGGGGAACAGATGCCGAACGGTCTTTCTTTTTGCAGCCGTATGAGGAGCTGGTGGAATTCCAGTGGGCGAGCGGGCTGCACAAAGACGAGAAAAACCTCATCTTCACGCACATTGACGGGCGACCCAAATTCATGTGGTACGAATTTGAAACGCGAACGCAGGATAATGTAGAATTAATTATCGGCTTGACATTCTTCTGGCAGATTGTGGATGTGGCGGCGATGGTGCAGGCGACAGACGATACCAGCGGCGCGATTTGCGCCCACGTCCGCAGCCTGATTATTCAGTCCGTATCGCAGGTATCGCTGGAAAGATTTCTGGCGGGGTTTAATGCCATAGTCAGACAAGCGGTGCTGGGGGTGGATGACGGGTTTTATGCCGAGCGGGGGGTGGCGCTTCATGCGGTGGAAGTGCGCTCAGTCGCTTGCAAAGATCCGGACACGCAGCGGATTTTGATAGAGATTATCCAGGAGACGACGAACCGGCTGAACCGACTGCAGAAACAGGAGGGCGATAATGATGTTAAACTTAAAGAGATAGAGGGGGAGATTGAAGTTGAGCGGTGGAAGGGGCAGTTGCTGGACTTGCGCCGGGAGCACGAGCAAACCGAAGCGCTAACTGCCGGTGAGGCGGAGGCAATTCGCGTCAGGGCGTTCTTTGAGGGGTTGGGAAATGGCATGTCAGCATCGGAGAAGCTGGCGATTTTTAATACTTTGCGGAAACAGGATGCCATTGCCGCCTTGAGCGAGGGCAGCGCCCAGTTATATTTTACACCTGCAGATGTGGATTTGAGCATTAAGAGCCTGTAGATTTATTTTCTAATGGAACCGCAGATGAACGCAAATGGACGCAGATAATTCCCAGAGACATCCGCGTTTATCCGCGTTTATCTGCGGTTTAATACCAAAGACATGCAGCAAGGGAGACAGAATTAGGGAAGCGGGGGTATTGACATTTGTGCCAAAAGGCTCTATCCTAGATCGAAACTTGCCGTAAACTGCATCAAACACATGTTGGGAACAACCCTTGCGGGGCGCTATAAAATCGTCAAACACTTGGGAGGCGGGGGATTTGGCCAAACTTTCCTAGCCTCAGACACCCAGCTACCAGACAATCCTGTGTGCGTCGTCAAACAGCTCAAACCCCAGTCGAACGATCCGTCAAACTTGCAGATTGCCAGACAGTTATTCGACACGGAAGCTAAACTCCTCCACAAATTGGGCGAACACGACCAAATTCC
>CAZJNL010000184.1:0-8002 GCA_964546515.1 uncultured Oscillatoria sp. | reverse complement strand
CATGCGCTTGCGCCCCCCATCTTCTATGATGTAGGTGTGGGGGTTGGCAATAAACGCCCCTTGCTCTTCGTGATAGCGAATAATCTCATTCAGGCGTGCCTCCGTTGTGTAGCGGACAATTTGCAAGCCGGCAGCAATCGCCGTACCATTCACCCGAATAAATTCCAAGTGCATCATCACTTCGTCGCCAAAGTAGCGGTACATGTCCTCAACCAGCTTCAGACTCTTATCCGCTGGAAATAGCGTTTGCAAATAAGTCAGCGACGGCTCCACACTGCGGGCGTGCAAAGTCGTGTGATTCCAAGAAAATTCCGCCAGGGTGATGCCTTTACTCGCTTCTAGCGCTGATTTTTGATAGCAAATCTTGCCGCCGCACTCGGCGATTAAGCCCTGTAATGGCTCCAGACTGGATTCCGCTATCATCAGCAAGGCACAGTGGGATCCTTCGGGAATATAACTTTTCAGAGACCCAAAGTAGGAAGGAATTGGCGCAGCGCAAACGCAAACCAGCTTCTTAATCAACCCGTCGGCATCGCTGAGGGCTTGACCAAATAGAGCCGCTGCCATAAAATCGTCAAAGGCGACAATTAACTCCGCCCAAGGATAAGCCGGTGCCAGAGGGATTTCTAACTCCGTTATAATCCCATTCAACCCCCAGGCGTGGCTCACCTTCTGGACATCATCGCCGCGCAATTCAATCGTGCGGGGTTCTTCCTCCACTGTGACCACGCGCAGAGCGAAGATGTTGCCCTGATCGCGCAATTGCCCGTAAGTTACCGAACCAATTCCGCCACTCCCACCGGCAATAAATCCGCCAATCGTCGCCGTGCGGTAAGTTGAGGGAGCCATTCGGATTTCCCAACCAATCTCCCGCGCTTTCTTGTCAATCGCCGCCAGTTTCGCCCCCGCCTCCACGCGGGCGATTCCCGGTTTTACCCAGCGAATCTCCTGCATCTGCGTCATGTCCAAAATCACGCCGCCGTGCAGGGGCACGCACTGTCCGTAGTTGCCGGTTCCCGCACCCCGCACCGTCACCGTCACCTTAAATTTAACGCAAGTTGACGCTGCCCGCAACACCTCCGCCTCATTCTTCGGGCGCACCACTATCTCCCCTCTCTTTCCAGACAATTTTTCTACCAGTATCGGGCTAAAGGTGTGGTAATCCCCAGATAGTTTAGCCACTTGCGAGGGATCTGTAATTACCTCTATCCCACCTAAGGCATCTTGAAAAGCCTGCCAGTCTATTGCTGCTGTTTTGGTATCCGTAATCACAATTTTTGTTTTGATTTAGGATTTGGGATGAAAAAGATTGTAGCGCATCTTTGCCCGCCGGTCGAGCCGTGTTGTATGAATCGCCTGCTGCCGGTGCGAAACCCATTAAGTCAGCCCGGAGTGCTGGCAGATCGGCGCTTCAAATCGCCACCGGGCATATCTAAGTAAGCAGTCCGGACTGACATGTCAGAAAATTATAACACATCATACTGCCAAATCGGTATAGCGGAACACTGCAGCTTTCACCGGCAACAGCTACAGTAAGGGCGTGAGCTTTCCGTTCATCCGACAAGGTGACACCGCTGCTCCCTCATTTCAACTCAGGGTTCCATATCACTTAAATACGGAGAGGGCGGCAATGGATTCTCTAACCCGACGGATGGCCTGGGATGGACAGGCATGGGGGAGATCAGGAGAAGGTGATTTATGGCGCTAGGAGTATTTAATGGTAAGCCGACAGGCGCACCGCCGTCAACCGTCAAATTCTTAAGAGAAATTTATAAACTCGCTGGCAGATAGCAGGCATTTGCACAATTTCTTCACTTTGGCGTGCTAACTTCTAAGACAATTCCGGAGCGGGAACGCGATCTGACGATATTAGGGACATCGCATACAGCATCTCTGGTTGAGCCGGCACACCCACCTGCGGGCCCGATTCCCGAAAATCCGTGAAACCCTCCGCTCAATGTCTGGCTACCTTGACATTTCAGGTTTCACAACAGTAGGAGCAGTCCCTTGACCGCCCCTACCGGGGATGAAGCCACCTGGAGTGCGTTTTCCGCTCAGCCATACCTATAGAGGAGGATTTGATATCAGTGATTCTACTTAACAGAATGTCAGGCCAGTCAGGGTTTACGACTCTCGCCCTATTTCTTGAGTAGGAGCGCGGTATATAGAGAGGAATAATCTGGATCGGAACCGGTAAATTACGAGAAAATAAAAGCTTTGTTCCCCCAGGCCATCTTTAGATTTTTATAAAAAACAGAATCGGTCGGCGAGTCCGGCTCCCTCAGAACAGGGTACTGCTTAATGCGCCCCCCGATCTTGATAAAAAAATCAAGTTTTTCCCACCCCCTCTATTTCTAGTGATAGAATGTTAGACAGGCTAATTCCCATCTTTTGACAGCCGCTTAATAATTTCTTGATTAGCGATAAAAGAGGTAGATTTCGTCCGGCGGTATGGGCGGCATTGAAAATCGAAATAAATCTTACTTTCGCCATGCATTCAATGATATTATTCAAATCTCACGCACCAATTTTTCGCAAAAAAACGCTCAATCTTGACATCCAGCATCTCCCCGGGGTGTGGGTCGTTAACTGGCAGATTGGAAACATTAAGCTCTATTCGACGTTCTACACCCAGTTCGATCAAGCTTGCATCCTTTGGGGTCTGATATCGGCAGGAATTTTTGGCACGGCGCAGTTTCTACCCCTCAATTGGGGCGTTCAAGCTATCTTGTGGTCAGCGGTCGCCCTGGTCGGTACGGTTGGCATGGTGGTGCTGACTCAGTGTTCGGTGAGGATGGAACGCCTCAGCTGGGTACTCTATTGCTGGGTAATTTTGATGCTGGGCGGTCTGGCTATCACCGACCTGAGCATCTTCCTGGGTTGGGGGGAAGTTTTGATGCACCTCTGTAATCTTTGGTTGGGGTTGATTGCCTTTGGCTACTTTTGTACCGGACTGGGAATGCAATCGCGAGCCATGATTTTTATCGGTCTAGTTCACCTGCTAGGTATCTCGATCTTGCCCTACGTTGGCGCTTGGCAGTTTCTCACCACTGGAGCTGTGATGCTATCCACCTTGCTGCTGCTGGCTGAGTTGCGGTGGGATATGCGACCGTCAGTCGCTGCTAACCAGCAGACTGTAGAACAATATCAGTTCAACCAGGATCCGTACCAAATCTAGCAGATGAGTGACCGGAGGATGGCTGAAAAGTCATCCTCTACACCACCGCTCGGTTCCCCGTATAATTGTAGCGTCAATAAAACCATTTTCAAGAAAGATGAAAACATACGACTGGACTGTCGTCGGTGCCGGCATCACTGGCGCTGCTATCAGCTATGAATTAGCCAAGAAAGGCTTTTCTGTCCTCCTCTTAGAGCAACAGCCAACGCTGCAAAACGCAACTCGCCTCAGTTACGGCGGTATTGCCTACTGGGTCGGCACCACACAGCTGACGCGCCAACTCTGCGCCGAAGGGATTGAACTCCTGCGCACCCTGTCAGAAGAATTAGACGCCAATATCCTATTGCGCGAATTAGACTTGTTACTGACAATTGCCCCCGGCGAAAACCCAGAACAAATTGCCGCTACCTATGCCAATTGCGCCATTCCTCCCCGATTGCTAAGTGTCAGCGAAGCCTGCGATCTCGAACCGCTACTCAATCCCGAATCGATCGGCGGCGCTCTAACAGTTCGTCACGGGCACATCCAGCCAGAAGCTCTCGTGCGGGCGTACTGTCAAGCCTTTATCCGAGCCGGAGGCTCAATGCAAATTGCCCCAGTTTCCGGACTCCTGCGCGAAGGCAATTGCATCACCGGCGTCACCACTCCCACCGGCACAATTCGCGCCGCCAACTTCGCCATCTGCACCGGCGGAATCACTCGCTCCACCCTCAAAGCAGCCGGTATTGCGGCGCGAGTCTATTTTACCTGTACTGAACTTCTGGAAACTTCCCCCGTCTACACCCACCTGCGAACCTTAGTCATGCCTGCTGCCAACCAGCGTTTCCAATTGGAGGCTTCTGCCAGCACCCTCGAAGCTGAAAAAGTTTGGGACGAACCCAATCAGGAATTGGCACCGCCTATCCTCGATGCCGGTGCGATTCAGTTTCTAGACGGCAGAATCAGAATCGGACAAATCAGCCGAGTCTTAACCAACCCCAGCGTTCCCAACACTGCAGTAGACCCCGCCGAAAGTGAAGCGGCAATTCGCACTGAAATCGGAAAAATTTTGCCGGCTTTAGCTAACCTGCCAGCAATTTGGCACCAGTGCTTGGTCGCATTCAGTCCCGATCGACTCCCCTCAATCGGAGAGATTCCCGGATTGCAGGGAATTCATCTATTCTCCGGTTTTAGCAATCCACTAGCCCTCGTGCCACCTTTAGCGCGGCGATTTGCCAACTGCGCCGCTACCGGCAACGACGACATTATCCCCCAGCTGTCTCCCGCTCGCTTTTTGCCAGTAGCTTGATAAAGTGTCCCCCCGGAAGACGTAGGACAGGCGTCCCGCCTGTCCCCCCGGAAGACCTCCCCCTCGTTCCCAGCTCTCGCGCTCGAACGAGAATATCGTTCCCCTCGTTCCCAGCTCTCGCGCTCGAACGAAAGTCATATCGAGGCTCCGCCTCGATTTTAAACAGCTGCCAGATGACTGTTATTAACGCACCCTACCGGCTATCAGTTTACCGGTGAGGGAACTTCCGCACTTGATACTCAGCTACCTCAACAATCTGATACGTCGCTCCCATCTCTAGGGCAAACTGCCGGTCTGTCTGCTCTAACAGCTCTTGCGAAATGGATTTCCACTCTTCGCGACTCGCCCAGCGAATCACCAGAATCACCTCTGCCGGTTCCTCCGGATTGAGCCAAACTTCTTTACTGACAAAGCCAGGACAGCCGGCAAGCACAGGCGTCCAAATTTCCGCATCCTTCTCAACAAATTTTTCCCGGATTTCCGGAGTAACTCGGAATTTTAGCCACTCAATAACCATTATCGCACTCCCTTAAGGCGTATATCAACACTTTGGCCGGTGAAATCAAACAATTCCAGCAGTAGCGTTATTAACGCTACTCACTCCACTGGCTGCGCTCAAATAGTTCCCGCTTCAATTCTCCCACATCAATTCTCGTCACCTTACCCTCAGCCACAATCCGTTCCCCATTCACCCAAACACTATCAACTGCATTCGTCGGGCGTCCCAGCACTAGCAAGCCAATCGGATCGGTTCGCGGCAGCAGCGACAGACTCGTCAGATCGTAAAGCACCAAATCGGCTTTCTTGCCCACAGTCAGCGAGCCCAGATCATCTTCCACATTCAATCCCTTCGCACCCCCCAAATAAGCCATTTCCACTGCCTGACGCGGCGCAATCCACTGGCGGCAGTCCGGAGTCGTAACATTGTGCAGGATGGAACCGATTTTAATCGCTTCTAGCAAGTCTTGCCCGTCATTGCTGCTATGTCCATCGCACCCCAAAGAGATATTGACACCGGCCTGCCGGTATTTTATAATAGGGGCGATGCCACTCCCCAGACGCAAATTGCTGAGGGGATTGTGGACAACAGTTGCTTGCGTCTCTGCCAGGATAGCGATATCTTCATCGCTAAACCAGACACAGTGCGCTAAAGAAGTGCCCTTGCTGAGATAGCCAATCCGTTTCAGGTGATCCACAGCACTGCACCCGTATTTTTCCTGAGCTAATCTTTTTTGGTTTTGAGTTTCCAGCAGGTGGGAGTGCCGGCAGAGATTGTAGCGATCGCTCAACTCTATGCAGCCTTCAAATAAAGCATCCGAACACAGTTCAACCCCTGTTGGCGCAACCAGAATATTCACGCCTTCTTCTGGCTTGTGAAACTGCTCCACAACCTCCCGCACCAGCGCTAGAGTCTCAGAAGTTGAGCGGACGTAGGGTTTGTCCCCTGTTGCCGCACCCTCGGTGGAAATATCTGCCAGGACTTCATCGTAAATTAGGGGAGCAATAAAAGCGCGAATACCGATTTCCCGGTAAGCGCGAACAGCCGCAGCAATACTTTCCAGCTCTTTGCCGGCAATCAAAATTAGGTGATCGACAACACTGGTGCCTCCAGAGAGTAAAGTTTCTACAGCTGTTCCCAAAGCACTTAGATAAACTTGTTCCGGTGACAGTGTGAGAAACTTATAAAGTTCAGCCAGCCACAATTCTAGGGGTAAGGTTGGAATTCGCCCCCGCTGCCACATCTCTGGCGAGTGGGTGTGCGCGTTGACAAAACCGGGGAGTAAGAGTTTGTTGTGCCCGCTGACGGCAGTGCCGGTCACTTCCAGATTGGGGGAAATCGCTGCGATGCGCTCGCCGGCGAGTCGCACGTCTGCAGTTTCGTACCCGCCCTCGACTGGAATTAAAGCCTGCTGGATGGTAAAGCTCACTACCGCAACCTTTCCCTCTTACAAAAATTCTTCAAAACAATACTTTATCAAATATATAGCAGTTTTCACTTGAGGAGTGCGGTTCGATCCCCCCCTTACCCCCCAGCTCCCCCCTAACCCGCCTTAAAAAGGGGGCTACCGCCTTAAAAAGGGGGGGGAAGAAGTTAGCCCCCCTGGTAGGGCGGGGACCGCACGGAGACTGCCCGTTGGCGGGATCGAATATCTGTACCTCACTCAGTTGAAATCTGCTATAAGCTGTCTGGGAACGAGGGCGATAACGAATCGATTCCTGACTCCCCCTCTCCCCTTGTGGGCTGGGAGGGGTGACAGCAGTAGCGTTCCCTGAGGGAACGCACCCTACAAGTAGGCAAGCAGTAGGGTGCGTTCCGCAGGAACGCTACAAATCAGCCTGCATAAAAGTGAAAATTTGTCAAATAAATTTAGAGGCGTTGGCCCTGGTTGGAATCAAACAATTACAGGCCGGCAAACCGCTATTTCAGGCACTCAATGCCAATCATATGCGGCGAGTCCATGTAATCCCGCCAGAACTCTTGGCCAAATTCCCGCACGCCTTCCGGAGAAACCACAGGTCTGTGCCAGCGAATCTCTTTAAAGCCAGCCCTCCGCAATGCCCTACTACTGGGAATAAAGCCCGAGTCAAAAGCCAGAACCCTGATTCTCCGGTTCGGGTTTGTGCACAGTTCGCCAAAGGCGAGAGAAATAACTCCTGAAAACCAGTCCCGATAAGCTTTTTAGGAGATGTGGGTCATGGCG
Organism: uncultured Oscillatoria sp.; assembly: GCA_964546515.1. Taxonomy (GTDB): domain Bacteria; phylum Cyanobacteriota; class Cyanobacteriia; order Cyanobacteriales; family Oscillatoriaceae; genus Oscillatoria. The sequence continues at coordinate 834 of CAZJNL010000184.1, read as the reverse complement.
CCCATTTTGGGAGAGCGGATGGGGGTGAGGGTCTTCCAAACGACCGACCATAGCTGATATATTTTACGATTAAATGATTTTCACAAATTCCCGACTTTAGACCTGTTTTGTATATATGCTTTCTTCCGGATATTAGGGAATTTGCCCTAATTCGGCACTGCGGGGGTGCGGCCAATCTGGTTTTCGGGGCCAAATTGCCCCCGGCCAGTGGCCATCACCCCTACCGGCACCCTACCATACACGACCCAACCCCACTCCACGGCCATTTTTTCGGTCAGCAGACTGGAAATGAGATAATTTACGATTAAATGATTTTCACAAATTCCCGACTTTAGACCTGTTTTGTATATATGCTTTCTTCCGGATATTATCTCTCGTTCCCAGCTTGAGCTGGGAACGCAGATTGGTGGGCTGCTGCCTCTCGCACCCTATTCCTGCGGCTCTTAAAAACCCGGTTTTTTTAAGAAACCGGGTTTTTAGCTGTTGAACTGCATGCCTAGCGCGATTTCATACCGGCAATCGCATCCTTCGCCATCGCCGCAATCGCCTGATCTGTCGCCTTCGGCAAGTGATAGTATTTCCCACCGGCTGTTTTAGCCAGTTCCTTAGCAAAACCGGTAGAAATAAACTTATTCTCCGTATCAATCACCAGCAGCTGAATTCCCAGCCCCCGAATCTTCGCCGCAATCTCCAGCAACTCCCCCTTAATATCCGGCTTTTCCCCATCCACAACCGGCTCGCCCAGAGAACGCGCCAGGGGAATATTCCCCCGCCCGTCGGTAATCGCCACAATCACCACCTGGCCAATATCCCCAGACTGCTGGGCATTTACAC
>CAZJNL010000183.1:0-8038 GCA_964546515.1 uncultured Oscillatoria sp. | reverse complement strand
CCCAATTCCCAAAAAGAGGTGTGCGCCTCTAACCGGCAGCATCTCCCATAAAATGATAAGGAGGCACCGGTTCGCCCAACTGCAACTCCCAGTGGGAGCACACTTGCTGCCAAACAAGCAGCTGCTCTAACAGAGCGGGTTCTTCCAGGCGACGGGCTAAAAGATAAATCGCTCTGTGGCTAGATCCCTCTCCACCGGCAACCGCATCAGGATAAGCTTGGGCGATTAGCTGTTGCACCTCTTGCCACTGGGCGGCTTGTTGGGTTTGAAAATCAAGCTGCGCTTGATAGCGTTGCTTCTTGACTAAAAAATACTGCTTCCCCCTAGCCTCCGAGGGGACCTCAGACACCGGCGGCAACACCGGTATAAATTTTAACATATATTCAGCCTTGCCGGCAAAGCGCTCCAGCTGTTGCAGGTATTCCTCCTGGCGAGCCAAAAGATGCGCCAACAAATCCTCCACAGAGACAAAATAAGTGCCAAAGCGCAGCGGCAAGACAGCAGTTTGGCGAAAAACCTCACGAATAACCCTGTCGTGGGACATAACCGCCAGCATCAGTGGCCGGTCGTCACTGTTGATTTCTTCTAAAGACAGCCCGGGCTCCACCAGCGCCGCTAGACTGTTGCCGGCAACATTGCCGGCAACCAGCTGCACCTTGCCAGCGATGCCAGCCGGCAAATCTAACGGAGATGCCGGTATCTTGAGAAAAGCGTAGGTGTATACTCTCAATTCGTCATTGGTCATTGATCATTGGCATACTTGCGCGAATAGTGAACTGTGAGCCGCTGCTGTTCAAGGAATAAACTGCAAGTCCAGACTGAGTTGAAGCTCGACGGTGCGCCAATCTCCCTCTTCGTCGGGTGGTAGCACATCAACAGAAGTGCCATCCGCCAACAGCTCGACAAAAGCAGCCGTTTCTCGCACCTGTCTCCTCAGCCATGCCAGCAGGTTCTCCGCTCTCGCCGGCAAAAGCAGGTGCCGGCACGCGACAGATTGAATGATAGCGGAAGCAGGCAGCAGACAGGGCTCCGGTGGCAGAACTTGACCCGCAGCTATATCCAAATCCCAATTTAAATCCGCCGCCCGCACCTTGAGAGTCCCTAGCAGCCGCACCGTGCCGGTGGCCCAGCGGCGCTCTGGCTGGAGGACGCAGGCTTTGACGCCACCCGCCAGCTGCATCACCTCATAGGAACTGCTGATGATTTGCCACAGCAGTCTGTGCGCCAGCTCGTCTAGCCGCCCGGATGAAGCGGTAGCCTCTTGGCGCACCTCAACTAAGTCCCAGACTGCTTTCACGAAACTGGGAATGAGATGCGCTGACGGTATAGTGGCCAACAATCCCCCGCTCTCCTGGAACCGAGTTTCCTTGCTCCCAACCCCGCTTGAGGGCGAAACCTCAAACTGTATCTGGCAGACAGCGCCGATTAAGTATTGCCTGACGGCACTGTGGAGATACTGTTCTTGAAGCGCCGGCGACACCAGCCTCACCCCAGTTTCACCGGCTGCAGAAACCTCGTGCGACTCAGCGATCAAAACCGAGGCGGCGGGCGAGATTTCCCCGCCGGTGCACGGAGGGGTTGCCGCCGCCGGCCCATCTGACGCCCCTGCCGGCGTGCCGGTGACACCGCCATCAGCTGCTGTAAATTCAAAATCAAATTTCAGCTCGATTTCGCCCGACTGCCAGCTGTTTCCCGGTTCCAGCAGCTCCACACTCGCCCGCTCCAGTAAGATTTTAACTTCAGGGCTGGCGGCGAGTATCTGTTGCCGCACTCGCAGCGCCAACTCTTCTAGCGTGCCCTTCCAGGTGTGACCCCCTTCCAGTTCAATCATTTCACACACTGGGGAGCTAACAGTCGCGTCTGTACAGTCAACCGGCTGCTGAGTGGCCAGGTCAACAGCCCAGCTCCTACCGGCAGCCTCCGCTGTCAGAATCGCCACCAGTCGCAACCCGCCCGCCTCCCACCTGCCCTCCCGCAACCCTCTGGCTCTGACGCCCTCGAGCAGTCGCATCACCTCCCTTGAACTTCTAGCCATGTACCACAGGAGTCGGGGAATCAAATCCTCAACCAGAATGTATTGAGGAGTGGGGCGCTTTTCCTTTTCTGCCTTTTTTCCTCTTTCCTCCTCTTGCAGGGCAACGATTGCGTCGTAAGCTTCTTCTGTCACGTAGGGAGCCAGAGTCTCTGGGGTTTGAGGCCGGTGTGATGGCCAGCCCCCGGCAGGCGAGCGCAACTTGGCCACAATTTCCGCCAGCCGGCCCATCGCCTCCACGGCTCGTTCGGAAACCGCCCGCCCGCTTGAAAGCCGGTTCACAATTGCCGGAAAGCTCAGTTTGAGTACCGTCTTGCTGACTGTAGCGCCAGCACAGTGCTCAGATTCAACGACCGGCGCTGCTTTTGCCATGTGAGTTCAAATTCGGTAAATTTCCCATAACTAATCTAAAACGATTCAAAAAGCGCTTACTGCCCATCTGTTGCCCAGTGGGGTGCTAAGGCCATCCCGAAACTCATATCACGTTCGGTTGATTGCCCGCAATCAAGAGTCAAGGGCTTCAGGGGAGAGTGGGATAACTTTTCTTCCTTGTTCCTGGTTCCTTTTTCCTTCCATAACCAGAAACCCGGTTTCTTCCCCTTTCTGGCGAACTTTGAGTGCGTTAGCTCAAGCACTTACTGCGAATCTGTGGGCCATTTATCAAGCTCGAGGAAATATAAATAGTCTCGCTCACCGGCACGAGTGGCAATCGCCAAACCATTCGCGCCCCAACCGGCAATCGCCACCGGTGCCGGTGGGCCTTTGAAAATTCCCGCCCGACGCCCGAGGGCATCGAGAAACACAATCTGGCCAACTGCAGAAGCCACAACGTACCCGCCCTGAACCGCTGCCCAGCAAGCAGGCACAATATCCAAGGGAATGCGCGTCAGAAGCAGCGGGCGCAGCTGAATGCGCCAAGCTGCTGCCTGAGAGCCTGAAAAATTTTCGCCTTCTTCGATGCCAAACAGAGTGAAAGGCTCGCCAACAGCCACCAGATAGCGACCGCAAAAGTCGCCCCTAAACGCCACCGGCAGCGACAGCTCTCCCACCCGGGTTCCCCGGCGGGTGTAAACCCTCAACCGGGTTTGAGGTTTTGCGGCGTCTTGCCAAACCGCCAGCAGGTGTCGCCGGTCGAGAAACATTAATTCTGGCGGAGTTTCCTCGGATAGGGGAATGCTGCGCACCGGCACTCTTGGCGCGGCACCCAGCAGCGCCGGCAGGGAATAGATCCGCACAGAGCCGGCGCACGCCACTGCTAGCCACCTGCTCGAGGAGTCTGCAGCCATCTTGCTCGGGAAGTCAGATGCCCCATCTCCCACATCCAAAAGGCGCTGGACTTCTCCCGAACCTGCACCCAGCCAGTAAATTTGCCCGCCGGCAGAAGCCACGCAGCCTTGGGGTAAGGGCAGCAGAAGCTCGCACAATGCAGGTATTCTCACACTGATTTCTGGTTTGCGGCCTGCCAGCCAGACCCTCACTTCCGCACCCACCGCTGCGTAAAGATTATTACCACACAAGTCTAAAAATGTCAAGGGTGCCGGCAAAACTTTTTTGGAGGCTCCGGGCAATGCCCTGACGGGCACCGGTTTGGCAGCCTTTTGCAAAGGGATTCTCAGATCGCTAAATTGTCGCACCTCGGGGTCATCGACAGCCTGCCGCAAGGCGGTGGCCATTTCAGCGGCACTGGCAAACCGGCGAGCTGGCAGTTTTTCCAAGGATTTTTGCACAATCGCCCGCAGCGGTTGTGGTACACTCTGTGGCAGTTGCAGGCGCTGATTCAGGTGGGCCCACATCAGTTTACCGGGGACACCGCTAAAGGGACGCTCGCCGACCAGCATTTCAAACAGGATAATGCCCACAGCATAGATATCGGATGCCGGCGAATAAAGACCGTAAAAGCGCTCGGGAGCCATGTAACCTGGCGAGCCGATTGTGGCGTCTGCGGTGGGTTCTAACTGGGGCTTCGTCTTGCCTGCTTGCGGCACGAGTCGCAGCGCAATGCCAAAGTCAGACAGCCTTGGAGTCCAACCGGAGCGCTGCAAAGTCAGGAGGATATTTTCTGGCTTGATATCGCAGTGGACAATGCCCTGCCGGTGAGCGGAATCCAAACCGGCTAAAATTCCGAGAATAAGCTGCAACCCTTCGGTGAGTCGCAAAGGACTGTCCTGTTCGAGCTGGTTGCGCAGGGTTCCCCCCTCACAGTAATCCATCACCAAGTACCGCCCCGTGGCGGTGTGTTCCAAGGCGGAGCAGGTGACGATATTGGGATGCTGCAAAGTAATTAGCGACAAGAGCTCGCGCAAAAATTTGTGGGTGGGCGAGCGATCGTGGCTGAGTTCTTTGAGGGCAACTAGTTCGCCGGTGTGGCGATTGCTGGCACAAAAAACGCGGCCAAACTGTCCTTGGCCAATTAGCCCTAAAATGCGGTACTTGGATTGCCCGATCATTGTTTGACGCGCCGGCGAGCTCGGAGAGTGGGAGAGGTTGGCTTTTGCCACAGGTACGGGATAAAACGGACAAACTCGACTCCCAAAGCGAGGGTATAGCCCTGCCCTGTAGAGACGCGACGGGCGCGTTCTACATGGCGATCTCTCTGTGGGGAGAAGAACCCCACCCCCCAACCCCCTCCTCCGTACCGTGTGAGGGGGAGCTTGAAAGAATTTCACCCCCTCGCCCTCTCTCCCGATAGCTTCCTTTGGCGAATAGGTAACATGCTATTTTAACTCATTGTAGCGGTCTGGCTAGCCTAAAAGTCGCTGGCTGCAAGCTGTGCCATGTGAATTTTACCTTCTGCCCAAGGTGAACTGCGCCGCTGCCAGCGAGCCTGGACAGGCCAGACGCCTGTCCCTACGGCGTCGGTGGTGGAAATTGGCCGCCGGTCAGCCGGTGAGGGAACCGGAGCGCTGCCTGCTGTGCCATCCTATCTGTAGGGCTCAACAGCCAAGCCCAGTTTCCCTGACGATGACGCCCAAACAAAGATGGTCAAAATTCTGAGATTAGATCCCCTTGCCTTCGAGGCAGCTGTTAAAACCAATACCAATATCCTGTCGGCGCTGCTAGAAAATGAGCTAGATGTCCTCAAAGAATGCGGCGGTCGGGGAATGTGCGCCACCTGCCACGTTTACATCAAACAGGGGATGCAAGGTCTGTCTGGTTTGAACCGGCGCGAGCAGCGGACACTAGAGGTGATTACCACCGCCAAACCCAATTCTCGCCTAGCCTGTCAGGCGCGGGTTATGGATGAAGGGGTGGTCGTGGAGCTGCCTACCGGGATGTACTTGAATGCCATTAAAGATGTTAACACTTTGATTGGTCGCCGCGCCGAGCAGGACTTGCTGCACCCGATCACCGGCCAGGTGATAGTGGAAGCTGGGAAATTGATTACTCGTTCTGTCGTTACCCAGCTGGAAGAAACCCGCTTCCAAGTCGGGCAATATCTGGCCCAAACCCGGGACGCTTAATAGTTTTTAACCGCCATAGACGCGAAGCGGATCGCCCGCAGGGTAGACGCAGAGGACGCCAAGGGAAGAGAGGATTTTGGATTTTGGATGCCCGGATTTTAGATTTAATCTAGAATCTAAAATTGTATTAGCAATCGGTCGCGCACGAGAGTGTAATTTATGTTGAGCCAACTAGCCAGACTGAGTGTGGCGGCTGACGGGCGCTATGCCACCGCTACAGAACTCCAGTTTCTCAGAGACTACTTCAAGTCCTTTAACTTGCGCTTGAGTGCCTATCAGAAAATTCAGGCGGCGGAAAAAGAAATTATTCGCCAAGTGCAAGCGAAAGTGCGGTCGATAGACCCGAATTTATTTAGCAATGGCTCCGAGGACGCTACCTCAAAATGGAGGCTTGACACGGTGCGGGTTTTGCGGCACACAGCAGCTGCTTTGTTAATCAATGATGCTGAGCGGCTGCAGAACCGCTTTATCGTCTGGTTCAAAACTGTTCTGCGTGCGATGGATGTGGAGCGCAGCGCTGAGATCACCCATCAAGTGATGCGGTCAGTCGTGCAGCAGTATCTCACGCCTGAAGAGGCGGCCCTATTTTATCCGCTTTGGGAACTGAACCGCCTCAAGGAGGAGTAGATTTTAGATGTTCTATAGCAGTTCTAAATGATTTGTGTTAATAGGGTGAACGGCTCGTCCCCTCGGTGAACAAGGGGTGCCCCTACCTCCTGGGAATAGGGAGGTTTTCCTGCCGGCGGTTTTCTTCTTCTTTCTCCCGCCCCCCCCCCCGGGGTGGGGGGTGGGGGGGGGGGGGGGGGGCGCCCCCTCTTCTATCCGAAGCACCCTACTTCTACCTAGCCGCACAGTTGGGCCATAACACTCTGGTGTTCCAGGCCTTCTGTCACCCAGGCTTCTGCGGGTTTGAGGCGTTCTGCCAAACCGAGAACAAATCGGTTGCAATCCGCCCCCAGAGACTCACAGGTGGTTTGCAAGCAGTGGATGTCTCGACCGGTGAGCTGGCTAAAGAAAGCGCTTAATATGCCGGCTTCCAGAAAACACACGGGGCGGTTCCACTGCGGGGCTTTTTCAGCAAAAGGGGAGTGGCCAATTCTCACTTCTAGAAATCCCTGGTGGTAATAAGTTTGGTCTAGTTCAAAAGTCCCCCAACCAAGGGTTTTCCAGCACTCTTGCAAGCACTGGAGAAATTCTACCATTTCCATTTCAGCTACGGACTTGCCGTAGTATTCGCCAACTTCTTCACAAAAACGCACGTAGAAGTTTTTGCCCCACCACCGGCCACAGTTGAACAGTACCAGGCGGGCAGCGGAGCCGGTTTCTTGTTCGAGGCCGGCATAAATCGCTTCAAATAAGGTTGCCGGCAGAGCCAGGAACCGGTCGCCCCGACGATTTTCTAGCAAACCCAGCTCTAAATCGCCTCGAATATAAGCACCGGGGGCAAAGTAATTTCCGGGGAGGCGCTGGCTATCCAGTAAATCTGCAATCGCAATCATATTAGCTGTTACTTGTTAGTTCTATAGCGTTAATAACCCACCCTACTGCTGTTAGTTGTTTAGGGATTGTTATTAACGCACCCTACACGCGACTTGACAGCAGTGCCGCCTGAGCTTGGGTTAAAAAAGGCTGCAACAGCGCCAGCGCCTGAGGAGACAGCAATGACTTCAGGCGAGAGAGCAGCAGCTGGTAAAGCTGAGCCTCAATTTCTGCTGTTTGGTAGGTTTGCACCAAGCCTTTCAGCCAGTCCAGCAGGCGTTGCTGCAAAAATTCTGGGTCATTGAGGAGCATAGCCAGAGCGCAGTATCGCAATACCAGCAGCCAGTGCTTCAAGGAGCGCTCCAGGATTTCCTGACTCACCTCCGGAAAAGCTTTTACCAGCTGGTCTGCGACTGGTTGGAAAATGGCTACTTCCTGATCTCGCAGGGACTCATAGACTTTCAGGCTTTGAGCTATGGAGATAGCGTAATGCTTCAAAGCCTCCATTTCCTCCGGCTTCAAGTAGCGGTTTTCCGCCTCATCCATTAGGGCTTCAATTTGGGGGTGCATCGCTAATCACTCATCTTGTCAGTTTGGCAGGGGCCAATTCAACTAAAATTTGGCAGCCATGTACGGGATGGCTTATCTGTTAGTGCCACAGACAATTCATCTGTTACCTCTTGTCTGCTGGGACAAGGCCTTGGGATTTAAAACAGATCCACCAGATCCGCCAGTGTGGTTTCTCGAGGTTCCTCCGGCGCACTCACCTGCTCAGGTGAAGCTGACTTTGGCTTGGCTCCCACTGCCGGCTTGCCTTCCCAAGGCAGGGCCCGGAAAAACTCTGCCACCAGCACGGTTAACGGCAGGGGCTGGCCTGATTCGGGCTGCCAGTCCAGGAGGGCCAGCGATTCGCCGCTCCAGTTGCAGTGGCTAAAAAACTCATCTACCGAAAGTTGCAGCCAGGAAGTTTCACCGGTGGTCATTTCAGCCGCTCCCCATCCTGCAACCGTTTCTGAATGTCGCGAGCTGTGGCACCTTCGTTGACCCAGAAGGCGGCGGCGTCAAT
>CAZJNL010000182.1:0-8047 GCA_964546515.1 uncultured Oscillatoria sp. | reverse complement strand
GAATGGTTTTTACAAATACCGGATTGAAGACAGGTTTTGTATATATGCTTTCTTCCGGAAGTAAAAAATGTGTACAAATTGTACAGTAGCTCGACAGTTGGGTGACACCATCTCCATACCCCATGCCCCATGCCCAGGAGCTTCAGCCCTCAGTCTTGCTGCGAGTCCGCCACCCCACCACCCGGTAGACATCGACCGTTTGATGCTTGCCCTTCAAAGCCAGCGCACCCCAGGGCTCTACCAGAAACTCATCCTGGAGGTGAACTAGAGTTTCCTTGGCGATCAGCACCCGACAAATGCTAGACTGCCGGTCTTTCTGGCAACTTTCCAGACGGGAGGCAATATTGACGCTATCACCAATAATGCCGTATTCCAGGCGCTCAGAGCCGCCCAAACTGCCGGCGACAACCGGGCCGGTGAAAATCCCCACCCGCATCTGAACCACCGGCAGCCCCCGCCGCTTCCAGTCCTGAGTCAGCTGCCCGAGGCGCTCCCCAAAGGCCAGACCGCAAGCCACCGCATGGCGGGCGTCCTCCGCGATTTCCGCCTCAGTTGTGCGAGCCACCGGCACCCCAAACACCGCCATAATGCCATCGCCGGTAAACTTGTTGACAATGCCGCGATGCGCCTGCACTTCCTGGGTGAGGGCGGAAAGATATTCGTTGAGCCACTCCATCAGCCGTTCCGGAGGCATTTGTTCCGAGATGGTGCTGAAGTCTTTGAGATCCGTGAACAGCATAGTGGCGGTTAGCTTTTGCCCGGGAAGTTTGCCGTGCTTAAGCAAGACAAAGCGGTTTTTCCAGAGGGCGTCAGCAACTTCTGGGGAAGTGTTTTGCCCCAAGAGCTTCATGACAATTTGCTGCTGGTGTTGGGCTTGATACGCCCGGTATGTTACCACCGACGTGGCGGTGAGAGCCACGGATAAAGCCGGTGTTGCCACCGGCACCCATACGGCGCGAGTGAACAGGTAGAAGCAGCTGCCCGATAGCAGCGCCAGCATCGCAGTTCCACTGAGCGCCAAAGCCGCAGGATGCCGGCTGCACCAAGCCAAACTGCCCCCGACAGCCGCCCACAGCGCAACCCACAGCACCTCCGCCCATTCTGGCCAGAACCAGAACAGGGGGCGCTCGCCCAAAACAGCACTGAGAATTTGGCTGGCGATATGGGCGTGAACCAGAACCCCAGGCATTTTCGGGTCTTTCGGCTCAGCTGGACTGTAGGGAGTCAAGAAAAGGTCTCTTCGGCTGGGCGCTGTGTAGCCAATCAGGACAATCTTGTCTTTCACCCAGCTCGGATCGAGCCACCCATACAAAACCTGCGTTAGGGAAACAGTCCGCGCCACATGGCGAGGCGAGCGGTAATTGAGCAAGAGCTGGTAGCCCTTAGTATCAATGCTTTTATAGCCGCCAGAATTTTCCGCGAGGGGCAAAAAAACCGCCTTCCCCCACCGGATCGAGTTAGGATTGTCAGGGCTGTTGTTGGGATCTTGTCCTTTGGCTGCCAGATATTGCATGGACAGCTGCATGGCAAAAGAAAACAGAGTCGTGTCTTGCGTCAGGTTGCCAAACAGCAAACTGCGACGAACCACCCCATCTGGATCTTGTAGAATGTCGTTAAAGCCAATGCGCTCGACCGGCACATTTGGCGGCGGCGGCACTTCCAGGGTTCCCGTACCGGACGTTCCCATTTTGGCAATCGCAATCGTATTCGGTTTTTGCAGCTGAGCCTTCAGTTGCTCCGCGCCTTTCCCTTGCGGGATATCGCGAAACACATCTAAGCCAATCACCGCCGGCTGGTGCTGCTGCAATTTCTCCAACAGCTGCGCCACCACCTGATCGGAGAGCGTTGATTGCTGCAGTGTCTGGATGTCTGACTCTGTGATGCCCACCACTAGCAGCCTGGGATCGGGCCCAACATCGGCCCTGCGCAGCACCATCTGGTCGTAAGCCATCAGTTCCAAGCGCTGCAGCCCACCCAGATGCCGCACGGCCAGCAGCGACACGGTACAAGCAACGGACGCCATCGCCACTATGCCCGCACCAGTTAAGTCTGGCCGTTTTTCGCGAAGCAGGCGAAATAACTTAGCAATCACGGATGACCTAGAACTAGGAGCTCAGTGAATGGCGCAACATCGGTCAATTGATGCTGATAGAAGTTTTTATGCTTGCCGTCCAATCAGCCCCACTGTTGCCAGCCCTTTTCAGAGATTTTCACAGAAGAGACAAGATTAATCGAGTCTGTCCACTGTTTTTATGCCAATCCTCAATCTCTCTTCCTACACTAAGACATTTTTAGCCTAGCGTCGAGGGGTCAGACCCATCGAGAGTCAGACCCCTTGCTGGCAGGCACTGGCAAAGGGGGGGAGAACTTTTCTCCCTTGTTCCTTGTTCCTTCTTGCTTCTGATGGGGAAATTTGACCAAAATATAAGGGTTTTAGCAAGTGCGCGGGCCCGTCGGGATGAGGGGCTTGACGGCACGAAAGGCCTTACTTGAATAAAAAAACCTGCTCTTAAAGGACGCCCCTCCCACTCCCCAAATCAAAACCGCTACAAACCATAATCTTTGGCACAGCCGTCACCCGTTGTCCGAGAGTCCATTTTGGGATGAGGGAGGTTGCGGATTATATCATTGTTTCTCTTGAAAAGCAACTTTCCTCCCATCTCCCCTGAAGCAGTTGACAGTGGGATGCGGGGAAATGCTGTGATGGTGTAAGACTCGCCACAGGTGCAATACAACATCAGGGGAAGGCTACCGCGCTATTTCGGGGTGCCGGTGCACTCGCCGGTCAGCGGTCGGGCCATGCGGGACTCCCCGGCAATGGCCACCGCCGCGCTCGCATCACACCCGCGCCTGGGTGGACTGCGACAGCCTTTTGAGAGCGAAATCTTTGCTCGAGTCGAGCCCGATCGCCGGCACCGCCTCGTTGCTCTCCCGAACAGCGCTCTGAATTGGTAGGGTACACATCTGTCTCAGATGTGCTACGTCTGAATTCGTAGGACATCTGTCCCAGATGTCGGGGCAGAAAACTTATGCCTGCCTTTCGCCGTGGGATTGATATATTTCTGCTAGATTATCCTTGGAATCAACCGGCATCCGTTGAGCTGCCCCATATCATCCGCGTTAAATCCAGGGGAGGAATCAGACGCGGTATCGCTCACGAATGAAATGTCCCAACTCCCCAGCTGCCATCTAGTTAGAGGAGCTAGAAATATGGTTAACAGCGACGGTGGTTTGGCTGCCAGTCTCTACGAGATGTGGCATGAAATCACCTTAAAGACTGCCAAATTAATGGGGGCCTCCCGCGCGACTATTTTTTTAATAGATGAACAAAAAAACGAACTCTGTTCGATTGCTGCCGCCGGTGACGGGGGAGTCCAAGAAATAAGGATTCCTGCGAATCAGGGAATTGCCGGTGAAGTGGCAGCACTCAAGAAATGCGTCAAGATTCCCTGCGATTTCTATGAGAGTCCGCGCTCTGCTGCGGCAAAAGAGCAGGAGCGTCAAACCGGGCTAAGCGGTGACACCCTACTGGCACTGCCCCTGTTTAATGAGAAAGGCAAGCTGATTGCAGTTGTCCAACTCCTAAACAAGCTGAAGATCCCTGACGAACCGTCAGCGCCCTTGTCTGAAAGAGTTGACCCATCAGGCTTTACGCCAGCGGACGAAGAGCGGTTTGCCGAATTTGTCCCTCTGCTTGAGCCGGTTCTGGAACGGTGTCTCCAGGCTGTCTCAGCTGCCGGTGCGCCGGCAACTCCCCGGGAAACTTCCGACTCGGAACTCCCACCCGCAACCGGAGAAAGGGGAGAAATTGGCTCCAGTCAAGGCGTATCGCCCGCTTCAAAAAGCATACAGGCTTTCAATGAAAACTTTGAAATCCTGAATGTTATGTTTGACAAGGGGCTGGAGGTTACTCTGCATGAGATGTTGCGGACTGTCAGCCAAAAAGCGGGAGAATTGCTAAATGCAGACCGCACGACTATTTTTGTGTTTGATGAGGCCAACAGCGAACTTTGGGCGGTGGGGGACGGTGCGGAGGGAGGTTTACAGACTGGCATTCCTGCCGATAAAGGAATAGTCGGGGAGGTGGCCACTTCAAAGAGAGCGGTCAATATCCCACTGGATTTTTTTGACGGTGCGGGAGCGGCTGATGCCAGTAAATTGTCCCGTAAAATCGCATACCGCAATCACACAGTGCTGGCAGTGCCGTTGCTGAGTGAGGGGGGCGATTTAGTTGCGGTTTTTCAATTCCTCAAGAAGTTGAAAAAACAGCATCAGGCAACCGATCCTTTAGCGGCTATAATTGATACAAAGAGCTTTACGGAGGCGGATAAAGCGCTTTTTGCTCAAGAAGCCCCGCAGATTCGGCTGATTCTGGAAAGATGCCGGTTGCTGTACGCAGCAGCCCAGAAACAGCGCTCAGCTGCGGCGCTGATGGAAGCCACGCGCTCTCTGGCACAGAGCAGTTTGGATTTAGACGCAACTGTGCAACTGGTGATGGCATTGGTGAAGCAGCTGACAAACGCAGATCGCAGCACCCTGTGGATTTTAGACCGGGAGCGCGACGAGCTGTGGACGAAAATCCCCCTCGCCGGCATTTTAAAAGAAATTCGCATGCCGATGGGGGTGGGTTTTGTTGGGCGAGTGGCGACAACCGGCGAGCCGCTCAATATTCCGTTTGACCTGTACGACTTTACCGATACGGAGGCGGTCAAAAAAACAGATCGTGATGTCGGCGGCTATCGCACCTGCAGCATGTTGTGCGTGCCGGTGATCAACCCCGATCGGGAGCTGATTGCCGTGACCCAATTAATCAACAAGACAAAACAGGGCAAGAACTCAAATTACAACCCAGATAACTGGCCAAATGCCCCCGGTTGCTGGAAGGCGAGCTTTAATCGCTCCGATCTGGAATTGATGCGGGCATTTAATATTCACGCCGGCTGGCTGCTGCAAAATGCCAAGCAGTTTGCAGCGGTCAAGCAACACGAACAGATAGAGCGGGATATCCTCCGCAGTCTTTCTTATGGGGTGATTTCTGCGGATAAAGAAGGCCACATCCTTACCGCCAATGAAAGTGCGAAACAGCTGCTCGGCTATAGCGACGCCGACGGGCTAAAGGGTCGCTCGATTTGCGACCTGATCCAAATTCAGGAGGGCGACTTGGCTGAATGGCTGCAAGCGGCAATAGATGCCAAGGACGAAAAAGACCGAAAGCAATTCTACCCGGAGCAAACTTTAATCTCTGTCAGTGGCGAACAGCGAAAGGTTCACCTGTCGATTAATGCTATTGCGGATGCCGGTGACGCTACTAATATCAAAGGCGTCCTGCTGGTTATGGATGAGAGCGGCGATGAGAAACTTTTCAGGTGTTTCGTGGGTAAATCCATCACCCAGGAAGTGGCTTCCCAGCTGCTGCCAAGTGGGCGCAGCCGGTTGGGCGGCGAGCGCAAGGAAGTCTCGGTTTTGTTCTCAGGGATTCGCAGCTTCACCAGCTTGCTGGAAAACCTAGAGGATCAGGAGGTGCTGCTGCTGCTCAAAGAATATTTTCAGTCCATGACGGAGGCGGTTTTCAAGTACGGAGGCATAATAGAGAAGTATATTGGCGACACCATTATGGCTGTCTTTGGCTCGCCGGTGCTCCTGGAAGAGCATGCCTGGCGTGCGGTGCAAACGGCGGTGGAAATGCGCCGCCGGCTGGTGGAATTAAATGTCCGCCGCGTCGAAGATGGCAAGCCAGCGATCCGCATTGGCATTGGCATCAACTCTGACAGCGTACTCACCGGCAACATTGGCTCCTCTCAGCGCCTGGAGTTCACCACTATTGGCGATGGCGTCAATCTGGGCGCTTACCTGGAACGGGTGAGCAAGCAATATGGCTGCGATATCATTATCAGCGAAACGACCTACCAGCCCTGCGCTGACCGGGTGTGGGCCAGGGAACTGGACTTGATTCGCGTCCAGGGGAAACACCAGCCGGTGGCTATCTATCAACTCGTGGCGCTGCGTTCCGAGGAGATTCCCTCGGAGAAGCAAATGGCAATCGAGTTTTACTCCCGAGGGCGTGAGTATTACCGCAATCGCCAGTTTGCCGAAGCCGCTGCTGCCTTTAGCCAAGTTCTGGAAATCTCCAGCTGGGACAAACCCGCCGCCATCCACCTGGAGCGCTGTCAGCACTGGCTGCAAGAACCACCCCCCGAAGACTGGGACGGTATCGGGTCGTTTGCCGAACTCTAGCGGGAGCATCCCGTTAAAGTAAATCTCTGTGGTGGGGTGCGGTACGCTGGCGCGTCAGCACCCTACTATTTATTCTTTTAAATAAAAAAAAACTGCACTTACATGTGCAGCTCTCTCTCAAAAATCCTAGGAATAAAATCTCTATTATATAATAGCTAGTAATCAAAACAAAATCCGCAAGAGGTTGCCTAATTCCTCAATCCTAAGAGCGGCCAGATGCTCAGTCATAAGTTGGCAACCCAATTTATAAGATCAGTCATTTGTCAAGAAAATCAATAACTGGTAATTTAACCGGCCCTCAATCCAAAATCTGCAGCCACCCCCGGCGAACGGCGTGGAGCAGGCGGTCGATGGCAGCCCGCTCCTCTTCGCTGAGGGCGCTGTTTAAGATGGCCGACCTCAGGTACAGTCTGTCTCTAAAAGTTAGGCGGCCAGAGTTCCAGGCTTGACCAAAAACTTCGGCGATAGTGGGTAGGGGGAAAAGGGCTTGATCTGGCATGGCGGTAGATTGAACTCTATGATTCTAATATCACCTATCTCCCTCGATATTTCTGTGATTTACCCCTGAGATGGCGTGTGATAATAACCTGATGAATAAGTGATCTAAGTTAGTGAGGGTATGTGACAATATACTTCTCTGTAAGTGATGCAGGTCACAGAAGCGATGCGCCCCTACGGCAGCTAGCCGCTCAAGCCTTTTCTTGTAAAGTGCAGCTGGTGGATTAGTTGGGGCAAGCCCGCTCTGACGAGTTGGCTGGCTGTTGCTCTGTCTTGGGGGCCATCTTCTCGGCTTTCTCCTTAATGGATTTGAGGGCCATCCGCACAACCCAGGAAGAAATGCGAGGGTTGTTTTCTATCTCGGCGATTAGTATCTCTAAATCGCTAATAAGGTTTTTCATCTGCGTGCTGGTATCGGGTTGCATGGCTGTTTGGCAGGGAACGCACTTTCACGAGTTAACAAGGGCGCATGAGAATCTCTACTGTGAGAGCAGGATCTTCTTGCAAGGGATCGGTCGAGGGTGCCGGTGCAACCATTTCTATCTTCTTCTGAGGGAGCTTTATCGCAGGGCAACTCTCAGGTGCGAAAACCAGACTAATTAGCGGATTCGGGAAGCTAAGTTGAGATTTCATTTTTCTGTTTCTCCAACTCTATGTTTCTAATGTATAAGCCTCGACCGGCGAGGTGGAACCGAGCTGTGTCACTGTTTCAAGCGCCTGTCTGCGTCAAGCAGGCAGGCTCAACTCCCGCTTCCATCCAGGGGCGCTAACCCTTGCCGCACCGGCACCCCCGCCCGCCAGAGCTAGAAGCGGCGGCATTTCACCCGGATTCCGGCCCTTTAAGTGTCACAATCGTTTCCTGATTCTCAGACACACGCTAGAAATGCCTACTGTATCGGCTTCTGGCTGGCGGGCGAGCAACCCGGAAACCAGGGCGACGAAAAACTGCCTTTATGGCACCTTTTGGGAATTAGGGGGTGTGAGGGTGGAATGCGTGTCCGCCAGAAAAACCTACCCCTCAACGGAAAGGAAGGGGAGTAAGAGGCTCTCTGTGCTGGATAGATTTACTGAGACTTTTCCCAAAGCACAGGACGGCTGGCTGCTAGCTAAATTCCAGGCAAGAACTGCGATCTCCAAGAGAAATGTGTGGAATTTAGACATAAAGGTGAGTATTGGACAAGCTGCAAAAGCGCTCGGTGTGTCGCGCGAAACTCTGCGCCGGTGGGAAGCGCACCGGAAAATTACCGTTGAGCGCACCCCGAAATGGCATCGCCGTTACGATTTGGCTAGGCTGCACGGAATCATGCCCCGCACC